>NZ_JAWLDW010000068.1:9942-14294 GCF_041686455.1 Rhodohalobacter sp. | reverse complement strand
CTTCTCGTTTACGATCCTCCTCCCTTTCAATTCGCCACTTTTTAGCTTCGTTAGCGGTAAGCAAGATGGTTTTAAAGATCTTTTCAGTTTGATATTCCAATTTTCGTTCATCGGTATCAGAAATAGTTTTAGAACGGTAATTTGAAGAATGCTTAGATATTTGCAGCCTGAGATTCCCCGTGGTGTAGTAATCGTAGTCATACTCTTTCCAGGAACTCTCAACTTTAGTACGGTTGAATGAACCTGCTTCTTCTAACCGTAAAAAAACCTTGTCATCACCAATTTTAACTGAAGTATATACAACCTTATCAGAGCCTCCTCCTGCGATCTGAAACCCTTGTCTTTCTAACTCTCTAATCAGGCCATCGTAAAAAAGTATGGCCCTTTTTAAAAGTGATTCTGAAACCAAAATTCCTAAGTAACCTATTCTAAATGGCTTGAGTCGACCATAATTATCCCCGGAGTTCTTTTCTTTTAAATATCTATATGTTTTACTAACTAATGGGTGGAGTCCGGTCAGATTCTTTTTGAACTTTATGGTCTTAAACGACTTTGGAAGTTGATCCTTTAAATCTACTTCGGGTTCATTATAGAGGCTTAGTTTGTACTCATCTGCCTTAAATTCCGTGAGTGGTTTTTGCTTTACTTTTTTACCGCTCCTTAATTTCGACCAATATCCAGTCTCAGGCCTTGGTATTTCAAGTTCATCACAGACCTTCTTTAGCTGGTATACATTAATCTTGTAATCTTTTGCAATCTGGGTCATTGGTTTTTGCCAAAGCTCATTGTATAGCTTAGTTCTATTAAATGTGATGTTTTTCATAAGCTTATTTTAAAAGGTCTGAATAAATTTAATTCTCCAATGTTAATTCGATGAATTAGTATTTACAATACCAATAGGTAAGAAAGACTATGGAAAATTCAAGCGAACAAAGAGAAATGTCCAGTTTTTTAAGTAATAAACTGGACATTTAGTGTGCAGTCTCTGATCGATGGGTGAGTTTCAGTAGGTTGATAAATATCGATTTCTCTTTGACTAAGTTAACCATCCTTTTCAGCTGATGGCTTTGATTTGATTATGGTGAATTACATTCTACAGTCAAGTTGTTATGACAAATGTCAATTATTATTGATTTTAGTCTAGTTAAATTGATATATTATCATTTCAAATTGATAGTATAGTCATGAAGAATTCAAATCAACATAACTCATTAAAGCACCCACTCACCTCTATCCTTGGGTCGAAAGGTCATGTAATCGTACTTCGTGAATTAATCAGATCGTCGCACCCGTTAAGTCACTTTGAACTGTTGGAACGCACAGATCTTTCCAGGCAAGGGGTTTATGACATTACGAAGAGGCTGGTAGAAACAGGTGTTGTAACGTACACCGGTTCAGGCAGACAACAACTGGTTGAATTAAGGGATAAGTATCCCCTCCATAATGAGTTGGTAAATCTGTTTAGCATGGAAACCCAACGCTATGAAGACTTGGTGGATACGTTGCATTCGATAGTGCGTAACCTTGAGAAACAACCTGAATCAGCATGGATCTTTGGCCGTACGGCACGTGGTGAAGATGAGTATGGCGATCCGGTTCAAATAGCCCTGTTGGGTAAGCTGAAAACAGTTGACTCTTTAACCGGTGAATTCAGGAAAAAACTGATTCAAGACAAGATAGAGTCAACCTTTGATGTAACGATTGATATCAGAGGCGTAACCGTTGCTGATCTGGAGACAAAACCCTCTCTAACAGAAAAGGGAATGATTCATTTGTGGGGGGTTGATCCAAAGGAATATCTGAACTCTCAGAGAGATGAGTCAGGTTCTGTGAAAAGTCACAAGGATCACGACCTTAGATCGCTGGAGGAGTCAAAAATCTGGACAGAACTGCTGAAATCAAATCCGGAGATTATATCGAGAACCATCTCTTTAATTGAGAAGCAAATTGATAAAACATCTACCGGTGAGAAGCTTGAGCTGCTGGAATGGAAGAATCTTCTTGAAAACAGTTCATTTCAAAGACTGAAAAAGTTTATAGAGTCAGATTCTGAGAGAGCCGTTCGTTTGAGGCAGTCACTCCCCTTTTGGCAAGTACTGACGGAGAATGAAAAGAAAAAGTTTGAACAACTTAAGGAGGAGCGTAAAGAGTCATGAACAGAGAACAGCTGGAACACGCCATTCGGGCAGCCTGTACGGTTTCTGAGGATCAGGAATTGATCATTTTTGGCTCACAGGCCATTCTAGGACAGTTCCCCGACGCTCCTACAGAACTAAGAAAATCGATTGAAGTCGATGTCTCTCCGAAGAACAGGCCTGAAGCCGTTGATTGGATTGATGGCGCATTGGGTGAGAATTCTCAGTTTCATAAAACACACGGATTTTATGTTCACGGGGTACCAATTGAAACAGCTAAGCTCCCGGAAGGATGGGAGAAAAGAACGAACAAGGTTCAGGATTACATGGATGAGAAGAATATTGGCTATTGTATTGAGGCGCATGATCTGGCAGCCAGTAAACTGATCGCTTTTCGTGAAAAAGATACTGAGTTTGTAAGGCGCTTAATCATTGAAGAGATGATTGACGTTGACATCCTATTGAAAAGATTAAAGGTTACAGACGCAGAGAAAGAGATTAAAGACCGTGCTATACGATGGGCAGAACGTATAGCAGCCAGCCTATAAGTGGTTGGTATCGTTTATCAATATTATAATTGTACTCACCCCAGTAAATCCGTTACACCCCGATAGTTCAGTGCTGTACTGTGATCGTAGAATTCAGCGGTTACTACCGGAGTGGAATGTCCCATAATTTTGCTTACGCCATAAATATCGGCTCCTTTTTGCAACACATGTGTGGCAAAGGAGTGGCGCAGGCAGTGAAACTTCAACTCTTTCGGCAGCCCAACTTCTTTCATCGACTTGCGGAACATGTCTTGAATCCCCCCCTCTCATACTTTCCATATCCCCGATGTTTTTGCAGGACATAGCATTCGCTAATCTCCTTATCTTCATACCACTCCGGATATTTGCGCTGCTTAGCCTTGAGCTGGTTTTCGAAAATTTTAATCAC
Organism: Rhodohalobacter sp.; assembly: GCF_041686455.1. NCBI lineage: Bacteria > Pseudomonadati > Balneolota > Balneolia > Balneolales > Balneolaceae > Rhodohalobacter > Rhodohalobacter sp. Next base: position 11,223 of record NZ_JAWLDW010000068.1, on the reverse strand, counting down.
ATTAAATACCTTGGCGTTTAAGGGTACTGCCCGCGAGCAGTTGGCTTTGGTGATTTCGGCAGGAAGCTGAATGTATTTATCCTCAAGGTTTATCATTCGCCACGTGATGTCAGACAATTCGCCAATCCGCATACCGGTGTAGTAGGCAAGCCGCACAATCAGCCCGATCATTTTTCCCTCGGTCACCCTGAAGAGCTTTTTAATTTCAAACTCTTCGAATGCTCGGCGGTTGGCTTTGACTTCAAACAGGTAATCCTGTCCCTTGTACGGCATTCGGTCGAGCATTTCGTTCTTGTAGGCCCAATAAAACGCTGATTTAATGGACCGCATCTCAATGTTGATGGTAATTTTCTGGATGTCATCGGTGTCGTAACGGTAAATCTTGTAGTCCTGGATATCCTTGCGGGTATACTTTTTCATCACCTTGTCGCCGCAAATACGGATAAAGTGGTTCATAGCGTTGGGGTAACTGACTCCGGTCTTGGGCGCACAGTTGGCACGGATATGTGGGTAGTAATTCTCCTTCAGGTATTTCGATAGCAGGTCATCGCCCGGAGTTTTGTTGACCTCCTCCTGAATATTCATGTATTCCAGAATTCTCCGGAATCCGGCTTTCTCAGCAGCCTTCATTGCCTGATCTCTCTTTTTTTGAGTTGTTCTCAGCGGGTAGGTAATTCCAGTAGATAAGGTTTTTTTTCTTCCTTCATCATCTTTGAAAACCACGAAGATCCGGTAGAGCTTGCCACGCTTATAGGGGTAAATTTTGTAGTTCATTGATTGCTGCGTGCAGATCGCAGTCTCGAGACTTCGGGACAGATTGCAGATTAAAGAAAGAGCAAAAAGTTCATCTATGAAGGGATTGAAAAGAGGGTGAATGAATTAAGCCATCACTGTGAAAATTATTCCTATTGGGGGAGTTTCACTAACGATTTACTAACCTATAAGAAATGCGGAACAAGTGTTAAAGAGCTGACGCTGGTTTTAAGATTTATTCAAGTGTCCTTAATTCACTCTCAGACTGCAAACGAGTTTTGAGGGGAGAAAAGAGAGGCTTTTTTTCACAATTGTTTTACAGTAGAAAAATGCCTTAAAATATTGTTTTTCGGAATTTTACGTATTTGTTAATGTACCGTGGGCCACCCTACGATTCGGGATTGGCTCTTCGGTGCCACTTTGATCCAGCTTCTCGCCCGGCAGATTGTATAGGAATCTTAGACATAAAAAAAGCTCCTGCATGTTATCCATACAGGAGCTTGTACCTCGGGCCGGGCTCCCCGATTC
>NZ_JAWLDW010000068.1:0-9842 GCF_041686455.1 Rhodohalobacter sp. | reverse complement strand
GGGATAAACTTCTCGCCCGGCAGATTGTATAGGAATCTTAGACATAAAAAAAGCTCCTGCATGTTATCCATACAGGAGCTTGTACCTCGGGCCGGGCTCCCCGATTCATCCGAATGCCTTCGGATTCATTCCCCTATGGCGGGATAAACTTCTCGCCCGGCAGATTGTATAGGAATCTTAGACATAAAAAAAGCTCCTGCATGTTATCCATACAGGAGCTTGTACCTCGGGCCGGGCTCGAACCGGCACTGACATTGTAATGTCAATTGGATTTTAAGTCCAACGCGTCTACCAATTCCGCCACCGAGGCATCCAATTGAATTGGAAGTTCTGTCTTTTCAAACAGATTTCAAATATAAGGGAATCCCCAATACTTGAACAACATTTTTTAAGGCTTTTTTCTTCTATCCACCTCGCCTTCTGATTTTCTGTTAAACTTCTGTTGCAACCCGGATATAATCATACTGAAACCCGGGAACAAAATGTGATTTACCGATTTAAAATAAAATTGGTTTTCATGCATCAAATCAGGAACAAACCTCCTCAAACTCAGTTTTGAATGTTGGGTGATTTTCCTCTGACGCGGAGCCCCGGAAAAATAATGAATGCCGAATCCTATCATTTTATGAATACTGAAACTGCTACCAAAACCACTGACAAACCTCGATCAAAAGCCAAAAAAGGATTTTTCAACTCTCTAAACAGTGACCTGGCGATTGACCTTGGTACTGCAAATACTCTCATCTACCTTCGCGACCAGGGTATCGTTCTAAATGAACCATCTATCGTCGCTCTCGACCCTAATGGCAAAATCATCGCGGTGGGAATAGAAGCTCAAATGATGCATGAAAAAACCCACAAGAACATCAGAACTGTACGTCCTTTGAAAGGCGGGGTGATTGCCGATTTTGATATCGCGGAAAAGATGATGCGCGAAATGATCAGGAAAGTAATGAAGAAGCGCTGGTTTGCTACCGTTAAAAAAATGCTTGTTACGGTTCCCAACGGCATTACCGCCGTTGAGAGAATGGCCGTGAGAGACAGTGCGGAAAATGCAGGAGCAAAAGAAGTTTTTCTGATTGAAGAGACCATAGCCGCAGCCGTGGGAATGGGACTGAATGTAAATGAACCGATGGGAAATATGGTAGTCGACATCGGTGGCGGAACAACAGAAATAGCCATTATATCGCTTTCCGGTATTGTTCATGCCCAATCGGTTCGAATTGGCGGTGAAAAAATGAATGAGGAGATTGTCAATTTCATCCGCAGAAAGCATAACCTGCTGATTGGGGAACGAACCGCTGAAAAAATTAAGCATGAAATTGGATCGGCCATACCCGGCGGTGAGGAGAAAGAGATGATTACAAAAGGTCGTAACCTCGTCAGTGGAGTACCAAAAACCCTAACAGTTACTTCAGAGGATGTACGCGAGGCTATTCATGAATCGGTAAATGCGTGTCTGGATGCCATCACAAAGTCCCTGGAAAATACACCACCGGAACTGGGTGCAGATATTCTGGATCGTGGCATCATGCTAACCGGCGGCGGCGCACTTCTTCGGGATCTTGACCGCATGATTTCTGAAGCCATTGAGCTCCCGGTTCATGTAGCTGAGGATCCGCTGACTACCGTTGTGAGAGGAACCGGAATAATTCTCGAGAATCATGAAGAGTATCAAAACTCTCTTTTTTAATATTTCGTAGCAAAGATTTTCCGAAGCCCTTAACTATAGGTAAAACCCCCTAGTTCTAAACCGCTATTTTATATTAATCGTCGATTTTTACTGTCAGGAAAGAGCGAATTCTGTGCCTTACACTCAGATTGGAATTTGTACTAAAAAATCAAATTCACCAAGAGAATTCACTTACTTACAATTATATCATTACATTGAAAAACAGCAGCATATCTCAGCCCGACTTCAATCCAGCCGCCATTGAAAAGATCGAAAAGTATATGAACGGTTCACTCAATACAGAGGATATTGAAGAGCTTTGGTCATTTTTTATTCAAAACCCGGATTGGTATTCATTTTTTGAAACCTACCTTACGATGCGTTCACTGTCTGATCAGTTTTGAATTAGAAATCTATCCTGAATTCAGTTCTCTCTCTATCATTTTGGGTCCAGTGTAAAACCAACTGTTGCCGGTCTGAATGATAACTCCAAGCCTCTTCATCTGAAATAACGTCTCCGTTTGCGGTTATTTGAACCGGTTCATCCACAAAATTAAAATAGATTGTGTAATCAGTTTGATCTCTCCTGCCGGGAAACTGATTGACCTGTGCCCCGATATTAAATGTTGCGTATCCATCCCCTTCAAAGTATCGATACGCAATGGTTGAGAATTCTCCAGATAGATAATCCAATGACTCTCCATCATCTTCATAAAGCCGAAAAATGCCGGAATCGCCTCCGTAAACATCCAAAATAAGTACTTGATTATTTTCTGTCACAACCGGAAAAGTGCCGTCCGTCCTCTTTGGGATTATAGCACCGGCTTTTACAAATAGTGGGATTTCGTACAGTGAGACGTTAACTTCAACCTTCTGATCTCCCTCAAAATATTCATTTGTTCCATAGTGATACCATCCTCCCTCAGGCAGATACAGCTCTCGGGTCTTCGTTGCCTCCTCAAATACCGGTGCCACTAAAAAGTAATCTCCAAACAGAAACTGGTCAGGATAATTTCGGTCTCCCGTAATGAGCTTGGTGCCTATGGTTCTCGCTCTGTTGGAGTAGCTGTAGATGTAGGGAAAGAGCTCGCGACGAAAATTTATCAGCTGCTGATAGTATTCCTGAATCGCAGCTACCTGATCTATTGACTGAAAAGGTGCGAACATCACGTTCTGAAAAGCGGAAAACTGCAGTGTCCGTATCATCAGCTCTTCGGAAATTTCATTTTCTTCTTGATTTAACGGATCATACCAATCCGGAAGAATGAGAAGCCATGAACTCTCGTAGGTAACCAGATCGGGATTTGAAAGAAAGTGAATGGATTTCCTGAGTGCCTCAAATCCGGAGCTTTCTACCGGCCTGTACCAGGGTAATGGTAGATTCTTATGAGTTGAATCGAGAAGGTTTTGAGCGGGATAGAGATCCAATGACCTGGAATTGGATGGTTCAGAATCTGAATTTTCTAAGGACGTGAAATCCGTATAAAATCTAAAATCTTCACTTTTCAATTCATCTGTAACAAGTCTGCCAATTTTGGTGTCGGCGAACGTCAAATTCCCACCACTGTAATAATGATCTAACAGCAGCCCATCGGTTGTATATCTATTTTGATTCGAAATCACACCAAAAACCCATGATGGCGGAATTCTTGACTGCTGAAGTCTTTTATTGACTTCGGGTTCCATGCGCCAGTCTGTAGTTTCGGGATAACCGGCTCCGAAAGGGATGACACTGCCATCTTTAGAAAAGTGCAACTTACTAACCTGAAGTCCTCCTGCACCTCCCGATTCCAGCTGTACTTTGTAAAAGCCTGCATCTTCAACCACAAGCACTACCGGCTCTTCAGTTAGCTGATCCTGATTTACCCAGTGCGGTACCTCTTCCGGAAGAAGTTCTATGCGATGAATGGATATCGTTTCATCTTGTTCATCTAGAAACCGTAATTGCAGTGGTTGAGATTTTTCGGTATTTGTATTTCCAAACAGCCAAAAAGCATAACTTCCCGGCTCTCGAATAAAAAAAGAGAATGAGGTCTCTCCAATTTTTCTCTCCTCTAGCGGCTCGGATACTAAAGCGAAAGCTACTCCTGATGAATCCGTTGCCCAACTAGCATTTGAATAAGCTGAATCTGTATGAATAGAAACAATGCCATCTGCATCATAAAAATCCGCAACAGGTGGACGATTACAAGACCAAAAGATGGTGGGAATAATAAAACAAAAGAGTCTGAATAGTATAGCTACTCTCATTTGAATAAATATGATTATGCGATCAGTGGTTTTTAAAATCGCTAAATCATATTCAAATAGGAAGGCATGTTTCAGATTTTTGCGAGTGTCTCTGATCACTTACTAACAGAAACCACTCGCTCAGACCTACTTATTAGTCGTGTGATTTATTAACCTGCTCTTTAAAATCTTTGGATATTTTCAAAACCGGTACATGCTGTTCCGGGACAATTACTTCTTCATTAGTCTTGGGATTTCTGGCTACACGCTGCGCACGTTTTACAACTTTAAAACTGCCAAATCCACGCAACTCTATATGCTCGCCTCGTTTCATGGCATCAATCACAGTGTCCATGAATCCATTTACCACAGCTTCAGTTTCTACTTTGGTAATTCCCGTCGAAGATGAGATTACATCAACAATGTCTGCTTTAGTCATAATTAGGGGATTTACATCTATTTTTATGAATTATTACGAAATCAATTTAGAGAGTATATTTTAACTCTTTAGTTTTGAAAGTAATTTTGAAAAGCTATCGTTCACTTCATAGCTTATTTCATAAAATTTTTAAGTAAATCTTTTATACATTCGGACTTGAAATAATTCAAAATCTAAATAATAAGAATGGAAACGCTAGAAAGAGCAGTTGATTTTTTAAATAACCTGGTATGGAACACCCCGGAAATGTTACCTCTTATGGTGATCGCTCTCTTGGGCTTTGGTATATTTATTACCATCAGAATGGGTTTTATACAACTTCGGAAATTTGGCCATGGTGTAAAAGTTGTAATGGGGCACTACGATAACCCCGACGACACCGGTGATGTCAACCACTTTCAGGCCCTCTCAACTGCTCTCTCGGCAACCGTTGGTATAGGTAATATTGCCGGTGTGGCTATAGCCATTCACTATGGCGGACCCGGAGCTCTTTTCTGGATGTGGGTCACTGCTTTTTTTGGAATGGCCATTAAATACTCCGAATGTTTGCTAGCCATTAAATATCGAATCAAAAATGCCGATGGGTCCGTTTCAGGTGGTCCGATGTATTATATTGAACGTGGTCTTGGCCCCAACTGGAAATGGCTGGCCGTCACCTTCTCAGCACTAGCCGTTATCTGTTCCTTCTTTACCGGTAACGCCATTCAGGCGAACACAGTTGCCGATGTAATGGAGAACTCATTCATTTTTACTGTTCCAACGTACGTGACCGGTCTTATTACTGCATCTTTGGTAGGTTTTGTAATTATCGGCGGTATCAAACGGATTGGATACGTAACAGCCCGTCTCACTCCTCTTATGGCCATTCTTTATGTGCTGGGAGCATTAGTTATACTTCTTTTGAATTATGACCAGGTTATTCCTTCATTTGTCACCATTTTCACATACGCATTCAACCCGGTTGCAGGAGCGTTTGGTGTAGGATCAGGACTTTTCATTACCACGATGGTTTGGGGAGTAAAACGAGGGCTTTTTTCAAACGAAGCCGGACAGGGTTCTGCCCCCATTGCTCACGGTGCTGCAAAAACGGAAGAGCCGGTTAGGGAAGGTGCTGTTGCGCTTCTTGAGCCTTTTATCGATACAATTTTAGTATGTACCATGACCGGCCTGGTTATTATCTCTACAGGAGTCTGGGATACAAAACATCCGACTGATGTAAATCTGAATTCTCCGGACATGGGTTACGAAGTTGTTGAAGTTGCTGAGAGTCCATCCATCCTTCAAGTGGACGGCGGTATTGTTCAAAACGGTACCCTGTTGAGAAACGACTTCACTATTGACACCCTCTATGTGGATCAGGGGCAAACCGAATTCTTTACCGGAACCATTGACATGAGTACACACACCGCTTTCCGATCGGATACCGGCGAAAGTTCAGGCACAGTTTATGGAAATGCAGTTTACAATGGAGCAACACTCACTTCCCAGGCGTTTGAAGTAGGCCTGGCTCCACTTATGCCCGGTGGGAAGTATATCGTTACAATCTGTGTGCTTCTGTTTGCGATCTCTACATCTATTGCGTGGAGCTACTATGGAGACCGATCTATTCAATATCTCTTAGGGGACAAATCAATCATCTACTACAAGGGAGTCTATATATTGCTTCACTTTGTGGGAGCAATAACAGCGTTAGGCACAATCTGGGCAATAGGTGATATTGCTCTCGGCTTGATGACCTTCCCGAACCTGATCGCGCTATTCGCTCTTTCCGGTGTAGTCTATGCTACTTCCAAGGAGTATTTCCAACGAATGGAAGAAACCGATTACGATGAGTAAGCGCCAGGAAGTTTTAGACAAAGTAACTATAATTGATCACCCGGTGGTCTTAAGGGACCTCTCTATTCTGAGAGATAAAACCACCGGTACTGCTGAATTCCGGGCGGCACTGGGGCGTATTGCAACTATTCTCGCTTACTTTGCTCTTAAAGACCTGCCTCTACGGAAAACTTCCATTCATACCCCAATTACCGAAACCGCAGGCTGCGAAATTGATACAGAAATAATCATTGTGCCAATTCTTCGCGCCGGTTTGAGCCTGGTAAACGCTATCATCAATTTTATTCCGGATGCAAAAGTCGGCCACCTGGGTATGTACAGAGACGAAGAGACACATAAACCGGTGGACTACTATTCGAATCTTCCTAAAGGAGTAAAAGACGGATTGGTTCTTGTCGTTGATCCTATGCTTGCAACTGGCGGCAGCGCTGATGACGCCATCACATTTATGAAAAAGCAGGGAGCCAACAATATCCGTTTTATTTCGTTAATTGCTGCACCGGAAGGCTTGGAACGAATCAGTAAAAAATATCCTGAAGTACAAATCATTACCGCAGCTGTTGATGAAAAATTGAACAGCGATGCATTCATTGTTCCGGGTCTGGGTGATGCGGGTGATCGGTATTTTGGCACTACATAATTCACTTTAATTCAGGAAGATTAAGCCAATTTGTTTCAGTCTCTCCGAAACAGTTTTTTATACAAATAAACTACAGAATTCTATTTGTGTCTGACTTTCGAGTTCATCATATCATCCCGGTCTTTTTAATCTCTTTGCTTATTTCTGGAGCTTGCAGTGATCTTTCTGATTACGATAGTGAGCAGGTAGAATCAACTTTAAACGACTCGCTTATCACATCCACCGAAAGCTGGGACGTACAAATGACGCTCATGCAGCAAGAAAAAGCCCGTATTTTAATTGAGGGAAGCTATGCGATAACCTATCAAACACGTGAACGTTCAGAAACGCATATCGACGGCCCGGTCTACGTTCAACTTTTCGATACCACCGGTTCTGTTGAAACGGAAGCCTGGAGCAAAAGAGCCGTATATCTGGAAGAAAAGAGTGAATTTGAACTGTACGACTCCGTTCGCGTACTCACAAATACAGACCGCGAGCTCTATTCGGATTATTTAGTCTGGTCACAAAAGACGGATCGAATTACCTCGCCCCGGTTCGTAACCATCATCACTCCAACCGACAGTATTTCTGGGCGTAGTTTTGACGGATTAACAAATCTGTCTGAGTATGTGATCGAAGAACCTCGTGGAAGCCGTGTAGTTGACTGATGAAAGTTCCAATTTTACATAGAAAAGCGGCTATAATCTTTCTTGGTATTCTATTCCTGGTCCCAACTATCGTACTTTCTCAAACCCGTGTAAATATATTGGGTGCGGATGATGGCGAGGGAACTGTCATCAACGGACAGCTGGTTCAAAAACTTTTGGGTAATGTTAAAATTTCGACCGAGAGCATGATGTTGGATGCCGACAGTGTTTATCAATTTACAGAAGAAAACCTGTTTCACGCATTCAATATTCAGATAGAAACGGAATCTGAAATGATCTGGGCCGACACACTCTACTACAATACATTAACCGACTACAGTGAACTTCGAGGCCGCGTCATCATTCAGTCCGAAACCAATACGGTTTTTAGTAACGCGATGGATGCCGCTCTCGCCCTGGACCTGATTATCTTTAGCGATCCCATACGATTTGAGGATGAACGAGGTACACTTCTGGCCGAATCAGGGCTCTATTACCAGGATGTAGACAGTGCCGCATTTCGAGGAAATGTACAACTGGCTGACAGTACTCAATATCTGGAGTCGGACTCCCTTTTTATGAATCGACAGGAGGATCTTTACGAACTGTTTGGCCGGGTTTATGCCGAAGATTTCGAAGATAAAGTCATTTTTACAGGAGATTATCTCTATGCCGATTCTACAGGATATAGATTACTTGAAGGTGAAGATGCCTGGCTGATGGAGCTGAGCGACAGTGAATCGGATACCACACATCTGCTTGCAAAAAAAATTGAACTCCTGGAAACCGATTCCACATCTACAATGGACGCCTTTGAAGATGTCCGGATCTGGTCTACAAAATTTTCAGCCCTTGCAGACACCGCGCTTTACAGGGATCATGAAGAGAAATTTGAATTGAGATCGAATCCGAAACTCTGGCAGAAAAACATTCAGTTAACCGGGCCTGTTATTGAAGCACATCTCGAGAATGGTGATATCCGGTTTTTATCATCCTACCCTCGCCCTATTGCCGTACAGGAAGATACAGTAACCGGGCGATTACATCAGATGGCGGGAGATACTCTGCACGCCTTTTTTAACGATGGTGTTGTTGAGCGAATAGTCGTTTTTGACGAAAGTGAGATTATTTTTCATCAACGTGACGAAAATGACGAACCGGATGGGCTGATTGAACTAGTAGCTCAGGGATCCTCCACCATGTATTTTCTTGATGGAGAATTTGATCTGTTCAAAGCCGAACGGAACATTGATGGCTCCTACCTGCCTGAATCGCCTGAGAACGTGAATCGTCAACTGGATAATTTTTCATGGAATCCGGAACAGAAACCTCGAAGACCCATGATTCAGATCCCTCGTCTGCCTGCTATCCCCGAAGAGAGGCCATTTGATCTACCGCCGAGGTATCTTCGATATTTGGAGAATAATCAGAATTGAGACAGATATGAAACAGATTTGAGATATGAGATTTGAGAAATGAGAATCATGACGACACTCATTTCTTTTATTTACTCTTTCGATAAGTTTCTTTGGAGAGAATAAATCATTTTCTGAATTTCATCACACATTTGAAACAGTTCATCAAACTTATTTTTTTGAATAAACTCTAAATTCTTTGAAATAATAAGTTGAATTTCTACTTCACATGCTGATCCATAAGCAATTCTTAAAAAATGACAGAATTCTTTGGATCCTTTCCTTCCCGCTCCTTCAGCAATATTTGAACTAATGGATACTACTGAACGTCTTATTTGAGAAACTAACCCATACTGTTCAAGTGAAGGATACGAATTGGTCGTTTTATAGATTTCTGTGGCAAATTGGACTGAATTCTGCCAAATCTTTAGTTTTCTAAAATTATTCATCTTGGTCACCTATATCTTATATTCAATTCATTTTATATATGACACAATAACTGATTCATCCTTACAACTTTTTATTTGGAAACATCTCAAATCTCATATCACTTATCTCATGTCTGACCAAAAAGAAACCTTTATTGTTGATGCCATTCGAACTCCAATTGGAAATTTTCGTGGATCGCTCTCCCCTGTTCGAACCGACGATTTAGCTGCCCATGTTATCAAATCATTGATGGAAAGAAATTCAGACCTTTATCCTACTGCTATCAATGATGTGATTATGGGATGTGCCAATCAGGCCGGCGAAGATAATCGGAACATAGCCCGTATGGCTCTTCTTTTGGCAGGACTGCCATTTACCGTTCCCGGTGAGACTGTGAATCGGCTCTGTGCTTCCAGTATGTCGGCCGCCGTTCATGCCAATCGGGCTATCAAAGCAGGTGACGGAGATCTGTTTATTACCGGCGGTGTGGAGCATATGACGCGCGGCCCATGGGTTATCTCAAAATCATCCAAGCCGTTTGGAAATGATTCGG
>NZ_JAWLDW010000067.1:0-14421 GCF_041686455.1 Rhodohalobacter sp. | reverse complement strand
GACAGGCTTCTCGCCCCTTCATCGATCAACCACTATACAGAGTAAAAAATACTGGGATGAGATATTAACTAGATCTGAAGTAGTACCTGGGGCGGGACTCGAACCCGCACGTTGTCGCCAACACCGGATTTTGAATCCGGCGCGTCTACCAATTCCGCCACCCAGGCTAAATGTTTGAAGACTCTAAATATAAGCAGGGTTCCAAACAATAGAAACATCTATCTGCTCAAAATTTTTTGAACTTTTTATGATGAATCGGTTATTAACTTCTACAAAGTTAGCATATCAAATATGCGGATTTCTTAGTAGTTTAATTAGAGTTAAATGAAAATAATTTAGCCATTTTATAATGAAAAAAGCATTTGTAGGAAGTTTGATAGGTATAGCCATTGTTATTGCATTGGATTCGTTCGCTCGCGTTATTATCTCTATCTACATGGGATTAAATTATCCAATGATCTCATATTCTGAATTCCCCGGGATTATATGGCCTATGCTTCTCACCTTTATTGGTGGCTTTTCAGTCTTTTTCGGGGCAATGTTTACGTTAACGTACGGACGTAAACACAGATTGGTAGCACTTCTATCTCTGCTGATTTTTATTATACTGCTTAGATATGGGCAGATCTATCTTTTAACGGGTATTGAGTCTCTGTTCTATCCTATTACTACGCTGGTTCTGTCTCTGGGATCAATACTTTTGGCTTGGCAGCTTACAGATCCCAAGAAAAAATCTTCGCCTGAAGAGTTAAAAGAAGAGAGTGATTTAGATGATAGCCATCAGGATTATCACGAACCGCAAAAAAACTAATTCTTTGAGTGTATCGGCTGGATTAATTTTTGATCGCCCAGACAATGAGAAATTGCAGAAGATCTACTCCTCATCACATTGAAACATAAATCCTTTTTTACGGATCGTTTCAATAAAATCGAATTCAGAATGCTCTCTCATTTTCTTTCTCAGATAGCTGATATACACATTAATGTAGTTTGTTTGAGTATCAAAGTGTATATCCCAAACATTACTGGCAAGCTCTTCCTGCGAAATAATTCTGCCTTTATTTCGAACAAAGTAAACCAATAGGTTAAACTCGTTATTGGTTAAGTCTACCTCATTTTCATCGATAATCATTTTTCTGGTTATCAAATCCACGGTAAGGCTACCGCAAGTAAGCTCTTTTTCTGCCCCTTTGTTGTTGCTTCGTCTTGCAATGGCATCGAGGCGGGCCATTAATTCATCACTGTTGAACGGTTTTGTCAGATAGTCATCTGCTCCAACATTTAAAACCTTAACTTTTACATCTGTCTCGTGTTCTGCAGAAAGTACAAGTACAGGAGTTGTAACACCCTCCTCTCTTATTTTTGCACATACATCATATCCGTTACCGTCGGGAAGACGCAAGTCAAGAATGATCATATCAAACTTGTTATTGAGAGCCTTTTCTTCTCCATCGCCCGCTGTTTCTGCAACAGCAACATCATTTCCTCGATGTTCCAATACCGCTTTTACAAGAGTTCGAACGGTTGGATCATCTTCAACGACTAATATTTTCATCTTTTTTTTGGTTTCCGTAGATGCTGTAGACATAGTTTATAAATTTCAAAGTTATAAAGATGAATCTTCTCAAGGTTACAAAATTATTTAATTCAAAAAAGTATTTTTTTATACCTCTTCATAACCATTGCGTTTAAACCAATTAAAAATTTGATTTAAATAGACTTCACTAAATGAATGGTTTTCATTTAATAAATTCAACTCTGCTTTTACACCATTTTCTTTAAGCCTTTCAATTTCTTTTGCCTGAGGTTCGGCCTGTACTTTATCATCGTTTTTGCCATGAAATGCTGCAATATTCATCTGCTGAATATTTTCCCAATTGTTATTTAGGACTTCTGTTTTGATTCTTGCACCGATCACAGCGAGATCATTAACATGTTTCCAGCGCGTCAACGAAAAATAACCGGCCAGATATCCACCCATCGAGTAACCCATCACTCCTATTCGGTTCACCTGAATTACCGGCAATAGCTTATCAATGATCTCCTGAATAAATTTCGATGCCAATTCCAGAGACTTAATAAATTGTCCGCGATTTCCATCATATAAATACCAAGCTCTACCCCACTCAGAAACATTCTTTTTTCTGCTTCGATCGTAAATAGGATACGGCCCCTGAATAAACAGATGGTAAGCTTTTAGATTTAACAGGGAATCACATCGCTCTTTAAAACGATCGATATTTTCACCAAATCCATGTAAATAAATGATTAAAGGCTTATCACCTTTTTCCCCGTTTTCGATCAATAAGTAAGGCACTTCTACTTTAAAAGAAGTTTTACCAGATACCAATACTTCTCTATCCTTACCACTCATTTTAAAATTATAGGTTTGATTTTTTGAATTTGAAGTGTTCTAACCAGCTGTGTAATCTGAACTAATGATAGTAAAAATTGTGGAACAATTAGCAAAAATCACAACTGTCTTTCAGAATACAGCAGAAATTTATTTACGTTGATCTATCAAATTCTATAGCTTATGCCATGAACTGACCAATACAGAACATTAATGAAATCTACATACACTCTTATAAATATTTTTATCGTCATTGTGTTTGTAACGGTATTTTTTAGTCCAACCCAATGCTACGCACAAGGCGGTTACTCCGGTGAATTTTCCAGAATTGGTTTCTCACCAATTGGTCTTTCTATGGGAAATGCTATGACAGCTTCCACTCAATTTAGCGGGCACAGTTATTACAATCCCGCCCAGGCAGCTATTCAAAGCAGCACCATTCCTCTTTTAATTTCATCTGCTTTGATGCAGTTCGACAGACAGCTACACATGGTGTCTGTAAATTTTCAGCTTCCACCCACTGCCGGGTTAACTTTTAGCCTGATAAACGCCCGAATCGGAGAAATTGACGGGCGTAACTTAAGTGGATATCACACCGGGTATTTATCAACTTCTGAATATCGTTTATCCGGAGCATTCGGCATTCGTTTCTCAGAAACTGTTTTGGCAGGTATTGGAATTAATTTCAATCATTCTGATCTTCACGAAGAAATTCCGTCGGTTCAGGGAATTGGTATCGATCTTGGTGTTATCGCAAAAATTTCAAACAAGCTGAATGTTGGTGTTTCCGTCCAAAATTTACTCTCCTCCCGGTCAGTTAATACATCCGATCTGTACGGGACAGATTCGGCTCCGAAAAAAGAGAAAGAACCATTGCGTGTATTAGCCGGAGTAACCTATATGTTTTTTGAAGATCTTACATTTCATGCTGATTATGAAGTCCGTAATCAATATGGGGAATCAGCTCTTGAGAGCCCCGGAAGTAATGGAATTCGATCAACTGTACATTTTTTCAGATCGGGAGTTGATTTCTCTCCTCATGAAAGAGTCTCTCTGCGTGGAGGTGTTCTTTGGAATCAAAAAAGCCCTGAGCAAACAGTTCAACCGTCTGCAGGCTTCTCTGTTCATCTTCCTTTTGATCAATTCTCTCCATCTGTAGATTACGCTTTTGTTGCAGAACCATCGGGCATCTCATCAATGCACGTATTCGGTTTGAGAGTAAATATATAAAGTTCAGGACTCAGGACTCAGGTAAAAAATGTAAAGCTTAAATGACTTAAACGAAGATCATTTTATAAAGCTAATAAATTACTAAAATTCTCCTCTTCGGTCTTTCAACTCTTTGTACAGCATCTCCCGGGCCCTGAAAATATGCGCTTTAACAGTACCTAAAGGTAGATCCAGCTGTTCTGAGATTTCATCATAGCTCAGCTCTTCAAAATGACGAAGCTTAATCACCACTCTATACTTATCGGGAAGGTCCTCAATGGCTTCATGAATAATATCACTTCTCTGCTTGCGAATGATTTTCCGGTCTGTTCCAGAGTGCTCATCCTCTAGCTGGATGTTCATCTCTCCCTCTTTTGTCTTTACTGGTTCATCTATAGACGTTGTCTGGAGCTTCTTTTTGCGCAGGTAGTCGATTGCGTGATTCGTTGTAATCCTGTAGAGCCAGGTAGAAAAAGCGTAATTGGTATTATAAGACTGCAGGTTATCAAACGCCTTCATAAACGCCTCCTGCACCAAATCTCTGACCTGCTCTTTATCTTTCACCATTTTGAGTAAATGAAAAAATAGAGGAGTCTCATATTTCTCCATCAGAGATCTGTATGCACCCTGATCTCCTGCAACTGCTTTTGTCACGAGCTTATCATCCTCAAGACTGCTAGCTGAGGCATTTTCACGGGGTGTTGTCTGTGATTCAGTACTTTTATCTTGGTTTGACATCAAGAAATTTAAATTTTAGCCGAGCCGATGACAGATACAGCTTACTATTTACGCTTAATACAATAAAGAGGACTAATTATCCAAAAACCTATAATCGTTAGAAATTAAACATAACAATACCACTATGAAAAAACTACTTGCGATAATATTTGCTACTGCTTTAGTAATTGGCACTTCATCGATCACAAATACAGCATCAGCTCAAACTGAAGGCAGCGTACAGGAAGGTGATATCAAATTAGGGGTTGGTCTTGCATTCGGATCAGGCGTTGGATTTGCTAGCCTAGACAATGATTTAGGAATTCGTGTGGATGGATACTACGCAATTAATTCTGATATTCGTGCCGGTGCTGACTTTACATTTTACTTCCCAAAAAGTGAAGGAGAAGTCGACGTTAATGTATGGGAATTAAATTTAAATGGTAATTACATTTTCATTGACGAAGATGACTTGCTCGTTTACGGGCTTGGTGGAATCAATATTACAGGAATATCTGTAGATACACCAACGGTTTCATCCGGCGGGCAAACTTTTGGAGGCAGCAGCAGTGATTCAGAAATTGGACTGAACCTTGGAGGCGGAATTGAGTATGCACTTGATTTTGCTGATCTATTTGGCGAAATAAAGCTAGGTGGAC
The DNA here is from genome assembly GCF_041686455.1 of Rhodohalobacter sp. Classification (NCBI taxonomy): domain Bacteria; kingdom Pseudomonadati; phylum Balneolota; class Balneolia; order Balneolales; family Balneolaceae; genus Rhodohalobacter; species Rhodohalobacter sp. Next base: position 9,483 of record NZ_JAWLDW010000067.1, on the reverse strand, counting down.
TTGGAGGAGATGCAGACCAGTTTGTACTCGGTGCCGGGCTTAGATTCCCGATTAACTAAATAAGTTTAAAAATATCAAGACAGAATCAGGCGTTTACCGTAAGGTAAACGCCTTTTCTATTTTATCAATATTCCGTGGCGAATACCACCGGTGGAGACAATCAATTCATTAAAATTGAAATAATTCATAAACTCAAGAAGTATGACGAGTCCACCCGTTATCACATCTCCTCTGCCGCTTAAAAAAGGTGAGTATTTCTGTTCAATTTTATCGGAATTAATCTTCAAAAATTCATCAATAAAATCTTCAACTGTTTCCTTCTTTAAATGATATCCATTAATCTGAGAGGCGTCGTAATGATCCAAATCAAGTTCAATTGCGGCAATAGATGTAACTGTACCCGCTACACCCACCAATTGATGATTCTTTAAATTGAAACTTTTAGACTCTAACAAGCTATTGACTTCAGTCCGCAATGTTTCAAGTTCTTTAATTTTCGGCGGATCACTCTTCAAGTATCTTTCCGAAAATCGAACACTGCCCATGTCTACTGATACCCCGCTGCTCAATTCCAGCTGTTTGCCAATCGCAATTTCAGTGCTTCCTCCCCCTATATCTAAAACAACATAATTTCTGCTCTGATCTTTTAAAACAGAAATTGCACCGGTGTAGGTAGTTTGAGCTTCTTCCACCCCGCTTAACAACTGAACGCGCCATCCTGTCTCCTGATAAATCTGATTTAAAAACTCTTCTCTGTTTGATGAATCCCGAACAGCACTTGTAGCAGTTACTGCAACTTCATTTGCCATAGAAGAGTAATTATTAACTAGATAGGCTTTATAGCTTTTCAAAACCTTAATCACCCGATTGCAGCTATCCGGGTGTAGATTTTTATCAGCATCAACACCCTTGCCAAGCCTTGGCACCGCCTGTTTTTCTTCCAAAACCTCGATATCTCTATCTTGAATTTTGGCTACCAGCAGAAGCACCGAGTTTGTACCAATATCAATTGAAGCTTTTAGATCAGCTTTATTCATTTATATGTTTCTCACTGCCTTTTTAAGTGAAGTAAAATCCACTCATCTTCCTGGGTTTTACCGACAATTTCCACCAGATGTTCATTTAGATTCTCCCTAATAATCTCTTCGTCTGTGCCGAGTAACCCCGTTAGAAAGATATCTCCGCCTGATCTAGTATGATGAACCAAAAACGGAATAATTTCAAGGATTACATTTCGATTGATATTTACCAGTGTAACACTAAAAATTTCATCATCTTTGATCTGTTCAGTACTGCCAAACCTAATCTCAACTTTTTCACTCACCCCGTTGATGAGAGCGTTCTCCGTGGCATTAACTTCACTCCACTTGTCCACGTCAAAACCGATTGCTTTTTTGGCGCCCAGTTTTATGGCAGCTATTGCCAGAATTCCGGTGCCGGTTCCGGCATCCATCACTTCTTTTCCATCAAAATTTATAGAAGACATTCTGCTCAGAATCAATCTGGTAGTAGCGTGATAACCGGTACCGAACGCCATTTTTGGATCTATTTCCAAAAGAATCTGAGCTTTTGGTGGCTTTAAATCAGACCAGGTTGGACGAACCAGAAATGGGCCAATAAACTGGGGTTGTATCGTTTTCTCCCACTCCTCGTTCCAGTTTTGTTCTTCTATGTCTTCCATCTCTATGAACCCGGCCTCCGGATAAAGGCCTATCAACTGTTCGATTAGTTCACGGTTTGAGTCGTTGTATCTGGGTTTTTCAACATAAGCGATTAAACGATCATCAAACTGTTCAAAACCATAAAAATCCATCTCCATCAGTTCCGCAATAAACGACTCCTGATAGCGATCTTTAAGCCTGAATACAAGTTTGATATAGTTCATTGAGATAAATTTTGAGAAATAGAAAAAAGAGCAAAAGATGGATAAATCAAAAATTCATCACCTTTTGAATAAAAACTGCTTACACTGTTACTTTGCTCTCTTGCTTGGGATCTAAGTCATACAGAGAGGACACAGTGGCCTGAATGGTTTTATACCATTCATTGCCAAATTTATCATTGATCTCATAAAAATCAGAAAAATCCGGTCGTCGCAATTTCATCTTCCACTCTTGATTTTTCGCCTTAAATACCGGATCGATATGTAAAAGCTGATGATATAGAAGCATTTTTTTAGTGTCTGTATCGAGCATATCCCACAAATCTCCGGAAACCTCAATCAGATAGTCGTTACCGGAGTAGTGCTTCACCTCTCTTGTGGACTTCATACATTTTGCAGCTCTCTGTTTAGAGATATTGGGGTATACCAATAGGTATCCGATCTGAGCCGGACCAAGCTCAATTTTGTGTGTTTCAATTACGTCTTTTGCAATCTCTTCAATTTCGGGTGCTTCCATCAGCTGTTTGTCTGTCAGCTTAATATCACCTTCAGGTTTTAAATAATCGTTATCGGCCATGATACTTTTAAGGGATGAGTTTAATTCACAATTCTTTTTTAGTGGGATGCCAAAGTTATCAAAGGAAACAGTCAATAGCGAGAAGTCATGATTACCAAAACCGGATTTTTTCCATAAAAAAAACCGCATCTGCTATCAACAGATGCGGCCTCTATTTTAGGTGTTCACTCAATTAAGTCCTCTAGCTTAGTACCCCAAATCAGTGCAACTAGTATTAACAAAGCTGTCATTCCAGCACATTCGCTCTCCATTTTCATCAAAGTAACCGGTATTATTATCTGTATTCCAGTAAATGATTGCAGTCCCCTCGCCATATGCATCATTGGATTCTATTGTGTTGTTATGGCCATCTCTGACATAGGATAACTCCGCAACTTCTCCGGTTTCATCATCTGTAATTGTCAGTTCCATCCAATATTCAGTTTCGCTATCATAACCCCATTCATAATAGAGTACCGGTTCGGTAACAGATTCGTCAGCAGAATAATATGCCCATTCTCCATAGTCATTATCATTGGATTTAAAACCTGACATGACTCTATGGTTGTCATAAACTTCATCAGTTTCCGGATCTGTTCCATCCAAATACATATTCCATTCGGTACCCTCATTGGTCTCTTCTGCTGTAATTCGAATGGTCATTGATTCGAAGGTGAATTCCCAGGTCCAGACTCCATCTTCTATAGTTGCTTCTTCATCATCACCCATTTCAAAATAGACAACCCCCATGCTCATTAACCCTTGAATGAATCCATTCGTGGATGTGGCATAAGATGTCGCGAAATTAAAAGCCATATATTCTTCAGAGTTACCTGCGTCAGCGTCCTCGAAGTATGAAATATCTACTTCAACTGGCGTGGTTTCCGGCAGTTGAGGCTCCTCTTCAAATCGAGCCTCAATGGTGTGGTCACTCTGTACATTTTCGAATGTGTAACTCTCCACAGCACCTTCTGAGCTACCGTCAACCAATACATCTTGTATTACATAACCCGAACTGGCTGAAATATCAACCGTTTGATCGTCCCCTTCTTCTACAGTAATACTTCCATTTGGACTAATTGAACCCCCTTCATTTGATGTTGTTGAAATTGTATACTCGGTTACAACGTCCTCATCATTAGAGTCCGGTCCGGAAACATCGTCAGAACATGAAGTAAATAGAAAAGCAAACCCAATGAATAGGACGAAAAAAATATGCGTTAAATTTTTATAGATTCTCATGACAGTAATTATTTTGATTAAGAAAAAACAAACTTGATCTACTATATTAAGCGAGAAAAAAGATCTTTGACTATCATTTTTTTTTAAAAAATATCAGATAATAAACTCTCTTTTTACTTATCCACTCTGGAGTTCTTATCTTATAAATACAGAGTGATATTCATAAAAAATCAGCTAACTATTACACCATGAAATATCTTCCATCAGAAGAGGCAGTTAAGAGTATTCAATCAAACGATAAAGTTTATATACATACAGCGGCGGCTGCTCCGCAAAAATTAATTGAAGCAATGACTATGCGGCATAGTGAGTTACAGGATGTCAATATATATCACCTGCATACAGAAGGTCCAGCTCCATACGTGCAACCTGAATTTAAAGAGTCCTTCAACACGAGAGCTTTTTTTGTGGCAAGTAATGTCAGGAATGCAATCAAAGAGGGTTACGCAGATTATATCCCGATTTTTTTAAGTGAAGTTCCTCATCTATTCAATAGAGGAATCATTAAATTAGATGTTGCATTGGTTCAGGTAAGCCCACCGGATAAACATGGATTCTGTTCTATGGGGGTTTCTGTTGATGCATCCCGTGCCGCTGTAAATAGTGCAAAAATAGTTATTGCTCAGATCAATCCGAATATGCCGCGCACGCATGGTGATGGAATTATTCATCAAGACGAGATTGATATTGGCGTTGAAGTGGATGATCCACTGCCAGAACATGCTCCTGCCGATCTTTCTGACGTTGAGCTTAAAATTGGCCGGCACTGTGCCAGTTTAATTGAAGATGGGGCTGCGCTTCAATTGGGAATTGGCAGCATTCCCGACGCAGTACTGGCCGCATTGAAGAATCATAAAAACCTTGGAGTGCACACAGAAATGTTTTCGGACGGCTTAATTTCATTAGTTGAGTCCGGTGTCATAAATAACAGCAATAAAAAAATTCATCCAAACCGAATTGTATCTTCTTTTGCTGTAGGAACGAGAAAACTTTATGACTTTATGGATGATAATCCAAATTTGGCAATGCTCGACTGCGCTTATGTGAATGATACAGCTGTAATACGTAGAAACCCAAGGGTGACGGCAGTAAACAGTGCTATTGAAGTAGATTTGACCGGACAAGTTTGCGCTGATTCTATTGGCACGTATCTATACTCAGGAGTTGGCGGACAGATGGATTTTATCCGGGGTGCATCTTTGTCTGAAAGAGGTAAACCTATTATAGCACTACCTTCTACAACAAAACGTGGAGCAAACCGGATTGTTCCATTTCTAAAACAAGGTGGCGGTGTTGTAACTACCAGGGCTCACGTTCATTATGTGGTTACAGAATATGGAGTAGCCAGTTTATATGGAAAAGGGATGAAAGAGCGTGCCACAGAATTAATTAATATTGCACATCCCAATCATCGTGAGATGTTGGATCGTGCTGCACACGACCGTTTCAAGTCGCTATAATTCATTATATTACAAAAAATTCTAAACCATCTTGATTCTTAAAATAATTTTATTAAAACATACATGAATAGCTCTAAGCAAGATAATCGACTTCCACACAGTTCTAATCAGATAAATGAACTCATTAATTCATTTACATCAAAACCGGCGGGCAAGCTCATCATTTTAGCTGGAAAAAATGTTGGAGAAAAGAAGAATCTGATCCAAAAAATCAAGAAAAGTTCTGCAAATGTAAAAGAGATTGACCTTAGAGATGTAATTTCCACTGTTGAAGAGGAGACCTACGAAAATTTGGATAACCTCTTTGATGTATTTAAAAATAATCAAATTGTTCATTTGATGAACGGTGATGTATTGAGTGGTGAGTATACAGGAAATACATACTCATTCCGCAGATATGCTTCACCACAGGAGAAATATCTTTTTAGAAAACTGGAAAAGAGCAGTAATGGTTTTATTCTTGATCTTCTGGATGAAGCAAATGTGAACCACATGATGGAAAGGAAAGCAGAAGCTATCATTGATTTTAATGCACCGAAAGGTGGATTGAGTAAGCTCTTCTGGAAATTAAAGCAGATCAGCGTGCATGGTCATACTTTTGAGAATAAACGACCTCTCAAAAAATAAAAGTTCAATTAGCCTGGAATCGTAATTAGCGAAACCAGGGCTTGTGCGGGGTAAAGAACAAAACCTTCGAAAGATTTTTTACTCTGTGGGAATGCGATTGTAGATCAACTCAAGTAAAACATCTCCAACAGCTTGCATAACATTTTGATTGATGATTTCGATGTTATCTCTGTGAGTATGCCAATAGTGAGGGAATTCGATAGTGCCGGATTCATTTACACGATGGTGGATAATGTTAATCATTGGAATTCCGGTATACTGTTCAACGATAACATGATCATCGGCAACTCTGCCACCGCGTTCATCTAAAAAAAGTGAATCGTGCCCTTTTTCTGAAGCAATTGTCCAAATTTCATCAACCAGTTTTGGAGCAAACTCCATCGAATGGCCCTCCTTTGGAAAAACAGCACCATCTCCCCCAACCATATCCAAAAGAATACCAAACCGGGGATTATAACCCGGAACCGGAGGATTCTGTGACCAATATCTGGATCCTATAAAATAATTAGCCAGATCTCCCTCTTCTCCGTAATCCTCTCCATCAAAAAGAATAATATCCACTCCAACGGGCAGATCGTTTACAGCAAAGATATTTGCCAATTCCATTAAAACAGCCACTCCGCTTGCTCCATCATCTGCACCAAGTATTGGATTTTCGGAATCTGTAGAATCTCGGTCGGCCCGGGGTCTACTGTCCCAATGGGCTGCCAATACAATACGATCCGAATTTTCAGTACCAAATGAAGCTAAAATATTATAGAAAGGAAGGTTTTTATTATAGATCTCCTGTTCAAATTGCTGAATAAAAACTGATCGCTGACCTGCAGTTGCTTGAAAATGTTCTCTGAAATACTCTACAGTATTGCGATGCGCTTCAGATCCGGGAACACGGGGTCCGAAATCTAACTGTTCCACTACATACTTATACGCAGTTTCAGATTTAAATTGAGGAACATCTCTGCCTTGATCTTTAAATTTCAATCCGGTTGATTCTTCTGAACAGGAATAAAAAATCAATAACGATAGTAGAATTGCTAAAAGACGCATCATTTTTTTGAAGATCTGTGTACCATCGTAGAAGAAGATTGATCCGTTGGCAGCACAATCGTATCCATTATGTTAACATGCGGTGGTCGTGATGCCATAAAGATGATAATTTCAGCAATATCATCCGCAGTTAAAGGGTTTATATTAGAATAGACACTGTCTGCTGCCTCTTTGTCACCGTGAAAACGAATTTCACTGAATTCTGTTTCTACCAATCCCGGTGAAACGGCACTCACTCTTATACCGGTACCGTGTAAATCCATTTTCGTCGCTTGGGTGATCGCTTTTACGGCGTGTTTGGTTCCGCAATATACCGAACCTCCCGCGTATGCTTCATGACCAGCAATAGATCCCACATTGATAATGTGCCCTTCATTACTCTTTTTCATTCGCTCAGATACAAACCGAGTCATTGAAAGCAGACCTTTCACATTGGTATCAATCATTTTATCCCAATCTTCAAAATCCGCCTGATCAACAGGATCCTTACCTGATGCCAGTCCGGCATTGTTAACCAGAATATCAATCGGCCCCTCTATGGATTTCACACAAGATTTGCACGCTTCACGGTCGCGGATGTCAAAAGAATAGATCTCGATTTCTACACTGTACTTTGACTGAATATCATCACGAATGGAAATCAATCGGTCTTCTCTTCTTCCGGTTAAATAGAGGTTAGCACCTTCGCCGGCAAATTGGTAAGCCGTTGCTTTTCCAATACCTGATGTTGCACCTGTGATGAGTACCCACTTACCAGAAAGTCTGCTATTTGACATATCGCTTTAAGATTCAGTTTGTTGATTTTAAAATCGGATCTGACCTTCAAACAGAAAATCGGTTTACGGATATTGAAATCGCTTAACTATCCGATTAACCGCTCTATACGCCGACCCGCTCTCAGTATCTCGGATTCTCTAAAACTGTTACCCAGAAACTGTATTCCTACCGGCAACCCGTTTGAATGTACACCAGCAGGCACACTGATCCCGCAAATTCCCGCAAGGTTTGCCGTGGTTGTATAAATATCATTTAGATACATTTGAACAGGATCATCTTGATTTGAACCTAAATCAAAGGCAGTTGTTGGGGCTGTGGGTGATACAATGACATCTACTTTTTCAAAAGCGGCTTCAAAATCTTGTTTAATCAGCCTTCTCACTTTTTGAGCTTTTGCAAAATAGGCGTCATAATAACCTGCACTTAATACATATGTACCCAGCATAATTCTGCGCTTAACTTCACTCCCAAAACCTTCTGTTCGCGATTTTTTATAAAGGCGGGCAAGCGGTGAGTCCAGTTTGGTCAATCGCTCCAATGCCTCCTCTTTATCTGCACCTACAGCTATTTTAATCTCTTTTTCAATAGCCTCTTTCTCCTTACCCAACTCTTCTTCAATCGTCTTAAAATCAGCTCGATGCCCATATCGAACCCCGTCATAACGCGCAAGGTTACTTGAAGCTTCAGCCGTTGCTAAGATGTAGTAAGTGGCTATTCCATATTTAGTATGTGGCAGATTGATGGGAACCAGTTCTGCTCCTTCGCTTTCAAGACCTTTTAATCGGTCTTCTATCATCGTTCGAATTTCATCGTCCAATCCATCACCGAAATACTCTTTCGGCACACCAATTTTGAGTTTACCGGAATCGTTTTGAACAGCATCCAGATAGTTTTCAACTTTCACATCAGCAGATGAGTTATCCATTGGATCTTTCCCAGCAATATTCTGGAGCATTAAAGCTGCATCTTCCACACTGTTAGAAAAGGGCCCGATACAGTCGAAAGAAGAAGCAAAAGCAACCAAGCCGTGACGGGAAACTCTGCTATAGGTAGGTTTTAATCCTACTACGCCACAGTATGAGGCAGGTTGTCGAATAGAACCGCCTGTGTCAGATCCCAAAGAGACGTTGCACATTCCGGCAGCAACCGCAGCAGCACTTCCTCCGCTCGATCCACCCGGCACTTTGGAAGTGTCATGAGGATTTTTAGCAGGACCATGATACGAATTCTCATTTGACGAGCCCATGGCAAATTCATCCATGTTACAGCGGCCAATCAATAAAGCATCTTCCCTTTTCAATTTTTCAATAACAGTAGCGTCGTATACACTTTCAAAGTTATTGAGCATTTTGCTGGAGCAGGTGAGCTTTTTACCCTTTTCACTGATCACATCTTTTACCCCAACCACTGCTCCGGCGAGATTTCCACTCTTTCCGGAGTCAATTTTCTTTTGAATATCAGAAGCCTGCTTTAAAACAGATTCCTCATCAAAATGGACAATCGCATTGATTTCAGGGTTCCTGGACTTTATTGTTTCGAGATATGTTGATGCAAGTTCCGGTAATTTTAATTCACCGGATTTCAGTTGCTCTTGAATCGAGAGCAGATTTTTCATTGAGAAATGCCGTTATTTTTTAGATTCTTCCTTTGCTGTATCGCTGCTATCCTTAACCGAACTGTTTACGTCGTCTTTTCCTTTGTCGATCTCTTTCTTGATATCGTCAGATGCCTTTCTAAATTCCTGAATGCCCTGACCAATTCCACGTGCCAGTTCCGGTATTCGTTTAGCACCAAAGAGAAGTAAAATTGCAAGGATAATTAATACCCATTCAAAACCGCCTATAGAACCCATATGGTATAAAACTTAGGTTTTTAAATTTGTCTGATTAGAT
>NZ_JAWLDW010000195.1:0-3316 GCF_041686455.1 Rhodohalobacter sp. | reverse complement strand
TTTAAAAATCTGGGCGGAATACTTCGAACATCAGAAGCACTATCAGCCGGCATACACCCCAGAACCCTTTACAAACTCAGGGATGACGGTTATATAACAAAACTAGACCGGGGTCTGTATAAACTATCTGGTGATCCTCCGCTTTCCAATCCGGATATTGCGATTGTTGCAGCCAGGGTTCCAAATGCAAAAATCTGTCTGCTCTCCGCGCTCGACTTTCATGAGATGACCAAAGAGATTCCTCATAAAGTCCATATTGCCATAGCCCGAACACAAAGAAATCCAAAGATAGATTATCCACCTATAGAGGTATATCGATTTACAGACGAAAGCTTTACCGAAGGTGTAGAGAAACATGAGATTGACGGACAAACGATCCAGGTCTATAATCCGGCCAAAACCATTGCTGACTGTTTTAAGTTTCGAAACAAGATTGGCAAAGAAATTGCTATTGAAGCTCTCCAAACAGAACTTGGTCAGAAAAATATAGAGGTAAAAGAAATTCTGAAATATGCTAAAATCTGCAGAGTCGAGAACATCATGAAACCCTATCTGGAAACAATTATAAATGGATAAAGATAAAAACGAAAAGCCGCATCTGATCTTTACCCCACAAATGGGAAAAGAAGGGAAAAAATCGCCAAATTTTGTTCCTTTCTGTTCACTTTCAATTTGTAAGTAAAATTGAAAAAAGCGCCTGAGAGATGGTTATTAAGCCATTTTTCAGCCGCTTTTGGTAATGTACGCCCGGAAGAAAGCAAAAGTCTTCACTCCGTTGTATTAAAATGCACTTTATTGAAAGTTAGAGTGATATATTGTTTTCTGTTTAAGTGGGTGAAAGGAAGGGAAATGAAAGATTTGTTTGCCGGAAACTGAATTGACCTAACCAATATTAAATGCAGCCCCCATTAATTGTCTCTGGGCTGATGGTATTCCAAAATTTGCAGCTAATTTTTCCCATTTTGAGACCGCCTCTAGTACTTCTTTCATGATGGTATCCATATCTTTATTGTTAATGTTGAAGTATTCCCCAACAGATCTTGCAAGGTCAAAATCTAAAGCATTCAATTCTAAATCTATATTTAGAGCAAGTCCTTTTCTGTCGATTGAAGGATTAATATCATAAGCGGGGGAAAGTCGCCATCCTTCATCCGAAATAATGAAACCGTGATTTCGCATATGATCATCCGTGTTGGATATTGCAATATTGAAAACGATTCTCCTCCATAACTGTTGCAAGTCCTCATCAGGTGATGCTCCGTAAAACTGTATGAATTCTGCTAACTCCAGGTAACTTGGCGGCTCTCTTTCCTCTCCTTCAAAACGTCCAGTCATGGTCATGGCAGAAGCAAAATGAATGCGCTCTTCACCTTGTCTATCGAATCGCTTAGAAAGAAACGTGTGATATTTACCGGAAACTTTCATCAAATCAGCTTCTGGAACTATAATTCCGGCATCATAAGCAAGCTGCCATGTAAGATATTCCCACGCACCTTTATCTAAATCATCATGTCTGGAGGGAAACTTTGCGATCCATAAATGTCCTTTTTCATCTGAAACAGAAGCTTTTGGTCGTGCCCCACCTAAAGATGATCCGGGAGCCAGTAAAAACATGATCCATTCTCTAACCGCATCAGAATCTTCATCCGATTCTACCACATTAGCAGCATACTGAAGCTCTCTTAATTCTGTAAGAGGAGGAACCGCATTTGCTGTATTATTATCAAGAAATGGACCATCTTCTTTTAATTTAAATCTCAGGCCACCCATTCTTGTCAGGTCATTTACACCTAATAAGTAATCAACATCCGTTAATCTTTTTCTTTCCCTTTCCCCATTCAGAATAGCTTCTTTTCTTTGCATTAACGTTTTTCCCCAGCGATCAGGCATGGAATCTAAGAAAATACCGAAGTTGGGCTTATCCGGGGAATACTGTGGACCGCCCAGCCATTGGAGATCCGGATCTAATTCCAGTTGAGATTGAGTTTTAATCCAATCTTTATCATATGCAAAGCTCCAGGTTAAATGGCCTCTGGCCTCTTGGGCACTAAGCGTACCCATCCTAATCGGATCACGCATTCCCTTCCAATGCGCATATACAATGATATCTGTTTTATTCGGAGGCATTGCTACAGATCCAAATCTTGCAGTTTCCGGCCAAATTCATCATCTGCAGCAAGTTTTAAAAAATCTTCGTGCAAATTGAGTACTCTCAGTACATTAAAATATGCGCCAATAGCCACGGATGGTTTCCCGTTCTCAATATGATATAATGTAGTCCGATTGATATTTGCCCGCTCCGCTACCTGGGTAGTCGTAAGTTTACGGCGTTTACGGGCCAGCTTAATATTTTCACCAAACTGCTCCAGGATTCCCCGATGCTGTGGGAATAATTTTTGTTTTTTTGATTTCATAATGTTGAAAATTTACAACAAAATTAAACTAATTGTTGATAATAAACAACAAAAATGCTTTTGGAGAATTTAACGCCATGAAAAACTGAACTTCAGGTTTTAAACATGTTGGGACACTGATCATTTAAGAAACAGAGTGCATTTAAGTGAAAATGTTGGACAAATGTGGCCGATCCCAAAAACACAAAAGCCATATGACATTGTAATTAATTGCCTTATGGCTTGTCGTTAGTATGTAACTGTACGCCCGGAAGGATTCGAACCCTCAGCCTTCTGATCCGAAGTCAGACGCTCTATCCAGTTGAGCTACGGGCGCATTTCTTAATTTTTCAAGATTTAAAAGTTAACCGTTTTTATACTTCGATACAACTTTACCCCGATAGTTTTTCACTTTCAGACTCCTTATCCATATTGTATTATGTAAATCATGGATTAACCGGTTTACCCTCTATATTTACTACCCAACCCTACTTAAAACGCAATCATGAAAAAGGAATCCTTCATTATTAAAGCTTCCAATGATTTGGATCTGTATTGCCTGCACTGGCAGCCCGAAAGCCCCCCAATTGGTGTTGTTCAGCTTGTACATGGAATGGCAGAACATGTGGATAGATTTCATGGGTTTGCCAAATTTTTAACCGAGCACGGATTTACGGTTATCGGTCACGATCATCCCGGACATGGAAAATCAGCCAACGACAAGCTTGGTTATGTCGCTTCAGGTGATGCATTCCACACACTTGTAACCGAAACTCACCGGGTCTACTTTACTATAAAGCAAAAGTATCCGGCCCTGCCTGTGTTCATCTTCGGGCACAGTATGGGATCTTTTATAACCCAGCGAATGATGCAGCTGCAGCCCATTCATCCAAATGGAATCATCTACTCAGGCAGTAACGGGA
>NZ_JAWLDW010000194.1:0-3322 GCF_041686455.1 Rhodohalobacter sp. | reverse complement strand
AATTAAAAGCTGACAGCTGATCTCCGAAAGCTTATAAATAGATAAACCGAACAGGGAAGTTTGAATTAGAACTCAACAGAAATTTAATCCTGATCCAGTTGTTCCAGAAATTCCTTCCAGTTTCGCTTAATGGCATTATTTGATGTAAAAAAGAGATCATTATGCCCGCCACGAAGCGGAACAAATGTTTTCGGTTCTGCAGCAGCTTCATAAAGCGCTTCTCCATGATGGAAGCCGGCAATTTCATCATCACGGCTGTGCATAATCAGCACGGGTGTATTCTCAATGATTTTGAGATATTTAATGGCTGAAAAATTATACCTTACCAAAAATGACGGCACAATAGGATAAATGTCCGAGGCCATCGTTTTCAAGTCTTGAAAGGCAGAGTCTAATACCAATCCCCCAACATTATATTTTGATGCTCCGTAGGCAGAAACCGCACCGCCCAGCGATCGTCCATACAGTATGATCTGATTTTCCGGGTAATTCTTCTGGTCTTTCAAAAATCCAATTACAGCTTCAATATCCTTATACAGTCCTTTTTCTGACGGACGGCCTTCACTTTTTCCATATCCCCGATAGTCGTACATCAAAACGGACACACCCAGATCCAAAAGCATTTCCGCGATCTCCAGCCTGCCGCTAATATTTCCTGCATTACCGTGTGAAAGCACAACCACCTTTTCGGCGTTCACTTTATTGAAGTACCAGCCATGGATCTGTTTTCCATCTTTCGTTTCAACCCACACATCTTCTGCCTCCAGCCCCATCGATTGTGGAGATCGAAAATGATCTTTTTCCGGCAAAAATAACATCTGTCCCTGAAACAAAAATAGAACCAGTATCAAAAAAAGGTAGATTCCGCCCAGGGCAATCAAAATTTTAAACAGCATATTCATTCTTTTCTATTCTGCATAAGTTAATAGTTTCTTACCGAAACAAGCACTACCCCATCACTTTCCTGTTTGCTTTCCCTATTCGTAATTTCACTGACCGCCCATTCATCTCATTGATGAAATGGTCTTCACATGTTTCGTCGTCATATCAGTCGCCACTTGTGATCTAAAGTGTTTTTACCGCAACGAGACCATTTGAACCTTCAGCAATATTCGAATAGATCACGAACGATGGCCGTAAAAAGTTCAAAAGGCTCAGCCTGATCCATCTCCCGGATCGTCTTCCGACCAATATTTTTGCAGCAGGTATCCAATCAAAAGAAGCAATACACCAAATCCCATAAAAAGAGGAATTCTCAAGAGTGCACTGGTCTGACTAAGGTCTACAAAAAACAGCTTGCCAACCACCAATAATATAGTAGCCATTCCTGCACCTCTCAGTTTCGGTTTTTTGAGCCAAAAACCTGAAATAAGGATAAGCACTGCATATATACCCCAGGCTATCGACGTTACCATTTGTCCGCTATCGAGGTACGTAAACTCTTTGGAAAACCAGGCCAGCAATCCGATGTGGGCAACAAGCTGATAGAATTCGGCTGTTTTAGAATTATATAAATAAATAGGAATGATCAGGCCGGTTGAAACCAGGAGAAGCAGCTCAGACATCGCCTGCATATTCAGAATTGGAGTTACATCCTCAAGAGAGAACAGCGCCTGACCTGCCATCAGAACCCAAGCGGTCAGTACTAGCAAATGAGATCCGAGCGATAGTATCTTCCCGCTAAACCGGGTTGCAGCATAACGAAGTGCCAGAGCTTCGAGCGTTATGACAACCAACAGCATGTTACCCTCAAAAAAGAGGAACATCGCCTGGGTAAATAGCACCAGGGCACTAAACATATGAGTGGTTGATAGTTCTCTAAAGCCTGCCTTTCTGAGAGGAATACAAATACTGCCAGTTAGGAAAGAGGCGCCCAGTGCCAGAATACCAAGGTGTGGTTCAGACAGCGACCAGACCCCATGCATAAACTGCACAGCTAGAATTGGAATTAAAAGTGACAGCGCCTGGATATGAGGATTCTCTCGACGGCGTCCCTCTTCAACCTCAGAACCGGGGTCGTCCTGACCTCTGACCATGTTAGGGGCACCATCACTTAACTCTCTTACAACCGGAAGCAGCCAAACAAGGCTAAGCATATACAGCAGGCCGCTCTGCAAAATCCAACGGTCAGCAAATAAGGGATCGGTTACATCCAATACGTTGGTAACCAAAGCAATCAATAGTATTAAACTACCGCCCACAAACATGCTCCACAGCAGGGAGCCCCACTGCTTAAACTGGTAAATTGCAGCTGCTCCGGTCATGATGGTGCATGAGTAGAGCATCAGCATTAAAAGTGATCCATCATTCTCATACAGCATAAACGGGGTTGCCAGTCCGCCCAGCGTCCCAATAAGCGCAAGGGTCGATGAATTTTGGCGCAGTGATGTTCCAAATGAAAGAATGGTAACGGCAATCATAAAACTGAAGGCAATGGGATAGCTTAGAAAGCTGTAGAGCTGGAATGTTGCAAACCCGGTGATATATAATGCCCCAATGCCCGCTCCCATAAGAAATTGACGAATAGTGCCGGCAATTTTATCGCTAAAGCCGAGCCAGAACAGCGTAGATCCAATCAGCAATCCGAATGCGCTTCTGATCGGCGGGATCAGCCATCCCTGTTCAATTGAATAATTAAATAGAAATACAACGCCAAGCAGCAACAGTGACACTCCTATCCAGTAAAGCCAGTTATCTTTGTAAAACTGCGGCAGGCTAAAATTCCCGCTTTTTCTGCTACTGAAGCTGCGACTCTTTGTCTTATTTGAGTAGTCATCAAACGCAGTTTCTGATGCAGTAGCCTGGCCAGTCACTTTAGAAGAACTCCTGTGCTTTTCACCAACAATTTTTTCAAGTTGAGCGACTCTATCTTCAAGTTTCTTGATGCGATCCTGACCCGAATCGTCAGATGATTCCCTATCCATAGCAGCAGGCATTTTCATTATTGATTTAGAAACTACAGCTCATCACTTTACAAAAAGCTTTGCAAGCTCAAACAATCTAAACAAATGGGGCTGATTAAGAAACCAAGTGGGATATACACTCTCACATTAGCATCGACTGGATATAAATGATGGGGAAACGTGTACCAATAATTCATCACCATCTTGATTATGTTAACACCCTTCGCCCACTATTTGACGGATCAATTCCCTCGATGGAAGATTATTTCTTTCACAACTCAAGTCTCTGATGAAACGCTTCATTCGGCGGATTCAGACGCTTGAAGATCATTTTCATCTAAAATTGCATGTTCATCTTTTCAGTCCTGTTTAAGTTGATAGCTTCTTGCCGGAACATGCTCTACCCCATCACGTCCCTG
>NZ_JAWLDW010000066.1:0-14592 GCF_041686455.1 Rhodohalobacter sp. | reverse complement strand
GGGAATGAAAGAGTGAGTAATATTGAAGCAGCTATTGAAAGAGTCCATGGCTGATTCCAAAAACGATTATTCTTCATCTTCACTATAGCTTTTACCGGCAATAACAATGGCTATTTCACCTTTGATGGACTTTTTTTCTTTCCATCGGTTGAGTAAATCACCTAATTGGGCCCGGTCTGTTTCTTCAAATTTTTTGGTTAATTCTCTGGCGATGCATACCCAACGGCCGTCCCCGGCATATTCGTGTAATTTTTCTAAAAACCGAACTAGTTTATGAGGGCTTACGTACACTACAGATGTAATATCGCTATCAGCTATTTCCTGTATTCGGGTTTGCCGGCCTTTTTTTGGGGGAAGAAAGCCTTCAAAAATAAAACGATCACTTGGCAAGCCGCTCACCGCCAATGCAGTAGATACAGCATCTGGGCCGGGTATGGCAATCACATGATGTCCTTTTTGATGTGCTTCACGTGTTGCCAAAAATCCCGGATCGGATATGACAGGCATTCCAGCATCGCTGATAAGTGCAATATTCAGCCCGCTGCCCAAAAGATTCATTAAGTGTTTAACTTTTTGATGTTCATTGTGCTGATGAAATGAAAACGTAGGTTTATCAATTTGAAAGTGCTGCAGCAATACGCCGGATGTGCGGGTATCCTCGCAAGCTATTTGATCTACAGACTGTAAGGTATCAACAGCGCGAGGAGAAAAATCAGATAAATTACCAATAGGTGTTGCTACTAAATAAAGTGTTGCCAATTAACTATGGGTTGAATTCAAAAATCCATTCTAAATATAGCCGAAAAACCGTTAGTTTACCGGATGCAATAAAACTAACAAAAGAAAGTGAAAAACTATGGATTTTAAACCGTCCGGTATTAACCATATTACCATCAGGGTAAATGAAATTGAGCGTGCTGAAGAGTTTTATGGTGATATTCTTGGATTTGAACTGGTGAGAAAGATGGGCCAGAGCATGGCCGTCTACAAAATAGGAGAGGAAGATACTCTTGTAATTGTAGAAGCTGAAACCAGTTATGATCCCAATTCCAGAGATTTTAGGGTAGACCATATTGGTTTTTATCTAAACTCACCTGATGAAGTTGACGAAATGGCAACGTATCTGCGTGATAAAGAAGTGACAATCTTGAGCGGACCGGCAAACCGGAAAAAAGGCAGATTTGTATTTGCTTCAGACCCTGATGGAAATATGATAGAGTTCTTTTACGAAGGTAATTAAGGCGAAACGTCAGGTTTTTGAGACAATAGTGACGAACTGATAGTATAAATCTTTGTGGCATACTATTTGCTCGAGGTAAAAGGTGAACCAATATCTATAGGCCTGCACCAAAAAGGCTGAAATAAGAAATTAAGAATCGATTTTTAAATGAGCAGTAAAGAAGAAAAAATGGAGTCTGCCGAAAAACAGGCAGCTACTAGTAACGACGATGAAGTGACTTCAAACGAAAATTTTGACAGCATCGAGGAGCTGGATGAATTAGTTGAGGAGCAACAAAAGCGTATCAATGAACTTGAAGAAGAAATTCAAAGTATAAAAGACAACCACCTGCGTAAGGCTGCAGAGATGGAGAATTTCAAGAAACGGCTTCAGCGAGAGCGAGAATCTGTTTATCAAAAATCTCGTGAAAATGCTATTGAAGCATTTCTTCCGGTGAATGACGACCTGAGACGCACTCTTGAGGCATTGGAGCAAGCAAATGCGGACAAATCATTTGTAGACGGTGTGCGATTGGTTGCAGACAAATTTCAAGATGTTTTAGACAGATATAACGTTGAAAGAATTGATGAAGAGGGCGTCCCATTTGATGTAAATCTTCACGACGCCATGCTCCGCCAACCCGCTAAGGATGATTCAATTGAAAGCGGAACGGTTCTGCAAGTCCTTGAAAGCGGATATCGAATCGGTGATAAAACACTTCGACACGCAAAAGTAATTGTAAGCGAGTAAAACACAATTCATGTCAAAACGAGATTATTACGAAATATTAGGTGTAGAGAAAGGCGTAGGTGAAGCGGATCTGAAAAAAGCATATCGCAAGCTGGCCATGAAATATCACCCCGACAGAAATAAGGGTGATGATGAGGCAGAGAGAAAGTTTAAGGAAGCTTCTGAGGCGTATGAAGTTCTCAGAGACCCGCAAAAACGACAGCGCTATGACCAATTCGGCCATGCCGGAATGAATGGCGGCGGATTTGGCGGTGCATCGGATTTTGGCAATGCTGATTTCGAAGATATATTTAGTCGCTTCAGTGATATTTTTGGTGGCGATATCTTTGGCGGCGGGGAAGCTTTTGGCGGAGGCGGACGCAGGCAGAGCCGCCGTCGACGAGGTACTGGCCGTCCGGGCAGCGACATGAAACTTAGGGTTGATCTGACTCTTGAAGAGATTGCAGAAGGCGTTGAAAAAACACTAAAAGTTAAAAAACAGGTAAAGTGTGACTCCTGTAAAGGAACAGGTGCGGAAACGGAATCTGACTTTGAAACTTGTGGTACTTGTAACGGAACCGGAGAGGTCAGACAAGTATCGCGCACCATGTTTGGACAATTTGTAAATGTTCAGCCGTGCCCTGCATGCAGTGGTGAAGGCCGAATTATCAAAAATAAGTGTTCATCCTGTGGCGGTGAAGGACGTAAGCGAAGTGAAGAGAATATCAAGGTGAATATTCCATCAGGAGTTTCAAATGGGAATTATATTACGTTGCGAAGGCAGGGAAATGCCGGAGTTAGAGGCGGTGAACCGG
The DNA here is from genome assembly GCF_041686455.1 of Rhodohalobacter sp. Lineage (NCBI taxonomy): Bacteria > Pseudomonadati > Balneolota > Balneolia > Balneolales > Balneolaceae > Rhodohalobacter > Rhodohalobacter sp. The sequence continues at coordinate 11,829 of NZ_JAWLDW010000066.1, read as the reverse complement.
GCGATCTTATTGTGCTGATTGAAGAGAAAGAACATGAGCATTTCGAAAGAGACAGGAATGATATCTACTACGATCTGCATATCAGTATACCAGACGCAATTCTTGGAACGGAAGTTCAGGTGCCAACTTTAAAAGGCAAGGCCAAAGTAAAAGTGGAGGCAGGAACTCAGCCGGGTAAGTTGCTGCGGATGCGTGGCAGAGGTATCAATGGATTGAACAACAGTGGTACTGGAGATCAGTTCATAAAAGTAAACATGTATGTTCCGAAAGATCTGACTCCTGAAGAGCGCAAGCATGTAGAAGCACTGCGCGGTGAAAAGCATTTCGATCCCGCTGATGCTGAAGAGCGCGAAAAAGGGTTCTTTTCAAAAATTAAAGATGTTTTCAGCTGACAAGGGCGGGAATTTCGCAGTCTGAACTTGCAAATCTTACGAAGTTTTCCGGAAGGGGTGACAGAATCTGTCACCCTTTTCTTTTATCTTCAGTTAAATCATCAAAAAATCTATTTTTATGGGACTTACTGAAATAATTATTGCGCTGATATTCGGAATCATCGGTTTTACAATCGCTTGGTTTATGGCTCGGCCAAGGCAATCGAGACTGGAAGAGAGGAACGAAATTTTGACAGCTGCAAAAGAAGAGGCTGAAAAAATACTGGTTGCGGAGACGGATAGAGCAAATCAAGCAAAAAATGAGCTCGCCACAATGGAAGCTAATTTCCTGAATTTGAAAGAGAGATTTCAGGAACAGAAAGCTGATTTTGAAAAGATGGAGGAGAGATTTAAAAATGAGTTTAAAAATCTGGCCAACGAAATCCTGGAAGAGAAATCGAAAAAATTCACCCAGCAGAATCGTGAAAACCTCGATTCACTGCTTAAACCGTTGGGTGAGAAGATTTCTGAATTTCAAAAAAGAGTAGAGGAGACCCATAAAGAGGATATTAAGGGGAGAAGCGCTTTGGGTCAGCACCTGACTATGTTACAGGAGTTGAATCAAAAAATGAGTGAGGAGGCAAAGAATCTCACGAAAGCACTTAAGGGAGATAATAAACAGCAGGGAAATTGGGGTGAGGTAATACTTCAAAGAATCCTAGAAAAGTCCGGTCTGGTGAAAGGCCGGGAATACGAAGTTCAGGAAAGCACGACTACCAGTGATGGCCGGCGGCTGCAACCTGATGTTGTTGTCCAGCTCCCTGATGAAAAGAAATTAGTAGTGGACTCCAAAGTAACGTTAACCGCATATGAAGCATATACCTCTACGGATGACTCTGACCAACAGCAAAAAGCTCTCAAACAGCACATTAGTTCACTTCGTGCTCACGTGAAAGGATTGAGTAACAAAAACTACGAACAAATTCACGGTTTTCAGAGTCCCGACTTTGTGTTGATGTTTATTCCTATTGAACCTGCTTTTGGATTGGCAATGCAGCACGCTCCGGGTCTCTACAATGAAGCTTTTGACAAGAACATTATTATCGTAAGCCCCACAACACTTCTGGCTACACTGGCTACCATTGAGAATGTGTGGAAGCAGGAGTATCAAAATCGCCACGCTATGGAAATTGCTGAGCGCGGAGGCCTGCTCTATGATAAGTTTGTCGGGTTTGTGGAAGATATGCAGGATATCGGGAATAGAATTGATCAAACTCAAGCCAGCTATGAAAATGCAATGGGTAAATTGAGCGAAGGGCGTGGAAATTTGGTTCGTCAGACAGAAATGCTAAGAGAATTGGGAGCAAAAGCTTCAAAAAAACTTCCTCAGGACTTCAATGGGGAGTTATCTAATATGGCGAAAGACGAAGAAGAGGATTAATTGGTGTTGAGTGGTTCAACCAAGGCTGCTAAATCGTGCCCATTATGGTTGGAAACTGCAGAATACCAATTATCATCCCAAAGCCATGATACAACATGAGTTCCGTCTATATTATTTACAAAATAGTCTGTTTGGGTAGTACAACTTTTAACAGCATTTTCTTCTCTTTTCATATGGTCAAAATTTTCCAATTGATCCAGGTTGAACGCAAAAATATAAATGTTTTCGCCGATATCGCTCTGGATATATTTTAAGAGCGGTGCCTGCATTCCATTGTGAAAATCTGCCATTACCAAACCGGCAAATTCAGTTCCTTTAAGATGCGGGATTGTCATACTCAATCCATAATGTTCTTTTAGATAACTTTCAGCCTCTTGAAATGAAATAGCTTCTATTTGAGGTTCTATTGTTGCATTGGTTGCATTTTGGAAATGCTGTGCTGAAATATTTTCTATAACGAATATTTCTTCATTAAAACTCTCAGTAGATCTTTCAAGCAATTGTACAGTCATTAGTGTGATCATCAAAATTACTGCTGCAGCAGCAGCATATCTTAAACCTGACTTAAGTACTCCATTCCATTCACTTTTCAGAGTTGATGATTCATCAAATTTCTTATCAGATGATTTACCTGTTTTTAAACTTTTATTCTGTTTTTCAACGTCTAATCGGTGAAGAATTTTTTTTCTAAGGTGTTCCGGGGCAGATTTCCTGGATAAATTTTCTGCTAATAGTTGTTTAACTTTAAGTGTGGAGTAATATTCACTTTCAAGCTCAGGATCGTGTTTTAAGTATTCAAAGAAGGCTTTTTTCTCTTTTTCCGACGCCTCGTCATCAACTACGGCCGGTAAAAGTATTCTTGCCTGGTGTTTTGTTAATCTGTTCATATCAATACTTCCATATTCGAGAGGCGACAGTTATAAAAAAAAGACAGTTCGTTCTAAAAAACATTGAAATTTGGTCAATCATTCAACAGTATTTCAATTATCATGAATCAGAATTCTATTTCTTAATATCATCGCAGACAGATCTTTAAGAATAAGTTTTAATACTAAATTTACTCCAGGGATTAATTTGAGGAGGCTTTGCAGAAAAAATTATCTCTTTTTTGAGAGTAGGGTGTTCGAGTTCTAAAGAAAAGGCATGTAAAGCCGGTGTAGAACGATTTGATTCGCCGTACTTTTGATCTCCCAAAATAGGATACCCTTCTTCAGAAAGTTGCACACGAATTTGATGTGGCCGACCCGTGATAAGACTTACTTTTAGAAGGTGTAAATCCCCCACTGTTTCTACTCGCTGAAACATTAGTTTGGCATCTTGTGCATGTTTTATGTTGGGCTCAACTACCCGGACGGTATTTGTTTTTTCATCTTTGAGCAAGTAATGAGTTAGATACCCGTTTGGGGGTGGGTTACCAGTCACAACGGCAAGATACTTTTTCTTAATCGTCCGCCGGCGAATTTGCTCACTAATTCTGGATGCAGCCTTTGAGGTTTTTGCAAGCATCATTACTCCGCTTACGGGCCTGTCTAATCTGTGTAAAAGTCCTAAAAATACATTTCCGGGTTTTTTATACTCCTTTTTAATGTACTTCCTACATAGTGTTAAAATATCCGGATCACCTGTATGATCCTCTTGAGATAGCAAGCCTTCAGGTTTGTTTACTACAAGCAAGTGGTTGTCTTCAAAAATGATTTCAATCTCGGGATTGGTCCGTGTTGTTTTCATAAGTCAATGATCGCGTTTTCAGAGACCAATTTAAACTTTTCCAAACAGCTCATCGTTTTTGTATTTTTGATGTTTAATTCATCACAGACATGTCAATATCCGTAGAAGAAAAAATCGCTCACCTTCCATTTAGTCCGGGAGTCTATCAGTTCAAAGATAGGGGAGGAAACTATCTTTACGTTGGGAAGGCAAAAAAACTTCGCAATCGAGTAAGATCGTACTTTCAGGACTCCAAAAATCATGATGGAAGAATCAAATTGATGGTTTCCAAAATTGAGGATGTTGAGGTGATTGTTACCGATTCTGAGGCTGAAGCTTTAATACTTGAGAATAATCTGATTAAAAAGCATCAGCCAAGGTATAATATTATGTACAGGGATGATAAATCGTATCCCTACATTTGCATTACAAAAGGACGAAAACCGAGAGTATATCCTACTAGAACAGTGGTGAGGGACGGGAGTAAATATTTCGGCCCATACGATCATGTTGGACATATGCGCCGAATGCTGGATACGATTCGAAAAGCGTTTGGATTGTGTACCTGCGCCGTTTCGCCAAAAATGGTAGACAAGTCGCGTGGAGCTCCAAAATGGCATTCCTGTTTTGATGATTACTTACAAAACTGCTCGGGTGACTGGGATGATGAAGTCTACCGGGAAACAATAGAGAAAGTTGAACGTCTTTTATCCGGTAAAACAGGCGACCTGATTCGTGACGTCAAAGATGAGATGGAGATCGCATCTCAGTCTCTGGAATTTGAAAAAGCAGCTCGACTGCGTGATAGCATGAAGTCTCTTGAGAAGTACAATCAAAAAATGAAGATTGTTGCGAATAAAGAGGTGCACAGGGATGTATTTGCTATTGATGTAGATGAAGAACTTGGAGAGGCATGCGGAGTTCTGTTTAAAATACGTGAGGGTAAGCTGATAGGGAAGTTTAATCGATTTTTGAAAAACATTGAAGACTGGCCACGAAGTGTGATGATGCAGTCTTTTGTGGAGGATTATTACACGGGACAGATGGTTGGAGCTATTCCGGATGAAGTTTATCTGAGCGACTCAATGGAGGACGAGGATCCGTTATTGGAGTATCTTTGGGAGCAGAGAGGAAAAAAGGTTCCCATTCACGTGCCACAAATAGGTGAAAAAAAACATCTGATAGAGATGGCTATTACCAATGCGCGGCTCAATCTGGGAGAGAGAAAACTGGAGAAACAAAAAGCCGAACGAGATCGAATTCCACAGGCAATAAAAGACCTTAAAGATTATTTGAAACTGGATCACCTGCCAAGAAGAATAGAGTGTTTTGATAACTCAAACACACAAGGTACAGATCCTGTGGCATCGATGGTATGCTTTGTTGATGGACAACCACGAAAAAGTGAATACAAGCGATTTAAAATAAAAACCGTTACCGGAGCGGATGATTATGCATCGATGAAGGAAATCGTTAAACGCCGCTATTCAAAAGTAAAAAAGGAGAAACTTCATGCACCGGATTTGATTTTGATTGACGGCGGAAAAGGCCAGTTAAACGCTGCATTGGATGCATTGGAAGAAATTGATTTTAGAGATGCAAGTGATGTTGCGGGTCTTGCCAAACGTTTGGAAGAAGTGTTTTTACCGCAACAAGCAGATCCTGTGATGATTCCGAAAACTTCTTCAGCACTGAAGCTACTGCAGCGGGCACGCGATGAAGCACATCGGTTTGCCATAACCTATCATCGGCAGAAACGTTCAAAAAGAACAGTGAAAACTGGACTGACGGAAATTGATGGAGTAGGCGAAAAAACGGCTCAAAAACTTTTAAAAGCATTTGGCTCAGTTGATCAAATCAGAAACACGGATGCTGAGAGTTTACAAAAAGAAGTCGGTGAAAAGCTGGGCGAAAAAGTGTACCGGTACTTCCTGGAGTCATAGTCTTCGCATGAAGATGCGATTGTTTTAACATCAAATTATTAGAATACTTAGTTAAGGAAGAAGAATATCGTAGAATATTCTTCTGTAAATACGTCAGTATTGAAACATTGGCATCGTCTGTGCAGTAGATAAGAATAGAATTTACAGACATAACTGAATGGATAGATTTAAAAATCTGTTTTTGAAAGTGTGACGCAACATTTAAATTAGCACTGTTATGAGACTCAATAATTCAGACCATATTCCACGCCGTTACGAGCAAATGAAAGATCGTGAATTAGTTCATTTGTTTCGGAAAAAAGATGATCAATTAGCTTTTCAAGAGCTAATGAATCGTCATCAGGCCAAAATCTACTCATACATATATAGTATGATTCAAAATAGAGAAACGGCAAATGATATCTTCCAGGAAACCTTTACGAAGGTAATTACGAAAATGGATGATACGTATAACGAGCAGGGCAAATGGATTGCTTGGGTTATGAGGATTGCGCATAATGCAACAATTGATCATATCAGAAAACAAAAACGGTTTGTCGACGTTAGCAGTTCGTATGACAATGAGTCAAAAACAGATTTTTATGAAAGATTGCCTGATGAAGACACTCCGGGTCAGCATGACCAGCTTGAATTAAATGAGTCTACATCACGGTTACTAAAGCATATTGGAAATCTGCCCGAAGAACAGCGAACGGTAGTGATGTTGCGACACTATTATGAAATGCCATTTAAAGAAATTGCTGAATTGACAGATGTTTCGATAAATACTGCTCTTGGCCGAATGAGATATGCTTTGATTAATCTTCGTAAAATGTTTGATGAGGAACATGAGAAGGAATCAAATAATATATGAGTACCAAAAAAACTGACAGTATAGCTTATCTATTTAAGGAAATGGATCCTTCTGAGAAAGTTGAATTTGAACGACTACTCAGAAAAAATGAAAACTTACTGATCGAAGTTGAGTCTTTACGGAATATCAGTAACAGAATTGATGAGCTTCCTGAAATATCAGCACCGGACAGTATACTTCAATCGGTATGTGAACAAGCTTCAGAAAAAAACAGATCATCAAAAATTGTTCGCTCAAAACCTTTCTATTTTGCCACGGCTGCTCTGCTATCGATTGGATTTATGGCGGGTGCATTATTGATCGAACCTGATGAAAAAGCAAATAACGCCGGAAATGCATCTGTTGGCTCGGTAGGTTCGATTCAAGCAACAGCTACTAACAATTCGGAAGGAACAACAATAGATGGGGAAACTACACCCTGGGTTGATGAGAATGATGTTATACACTACACAGGAGTAGAGTCTGAACGGTCGGATTCGCTATTGGAGAATAGTTACCGACGACTGACTCCCGTCACCAGTCCATCACAAAACAGTTCTTACCAAAGAAATCTACATCTTACCGGAAGCCCTCAATAATTTCTATAGATTAATAATTACGGTAACCTATTTAAATTCAGTAGCTTGTAATTTTTAGTAAGATAGTTATCCACGATTCTATGTGCATAACTTAGTTTGGTTAGGTATCACTTGTGAGTTATATTCATCTACAAAATTCATCCTAAGTTACCATGATTTCGAATGGGTAAAATTATCTCTATTGCAAACCAGAAAGGCGGTGTCGGAAAAACGACGACAGCGGTAAACCTGGCTGCAAGTTTAGCAGCTATTGAACATCCAACTCTGATTATTGATATCGATCCGCAAAGCAATTCAACAAGTGGATTGGGTATTGAATCAAAAACAGTGTCAAACTCCATCTATGAAGTTATGGTAGGAGGCGTGGGTGTAAAAGATTCGATTCGGGAAACAGAACTTCCGTATTTGGAGCTCATCCCCTCTCATATCAATCTTGTAGGGGCCGAAATTGAAATGGTTGACAGAAATGAGAGAGAAAGGATTCTATCGAAAGCCATTGACGGGTTATCAGATAAATATGATTTCATAATTATTGATTGTCCTCCATCTCTTGGACTGTTGACTATTAACGCTTTGACTGCCTCGGATTCTGTATTAATTCCGGTTCAGTGTGAATATTTTGCACTCGAAGGTCTTGGCCAATTGTTAAATACAATCAAGATTGTTCGGCAGCATTTGAACACAGATCTGGAAATTGAAGGTGTTCTGCTTACCATGTACGATACCCGTACCAGGTTATCGAACCAGGTGGCGGATGAAGTAAAACGATATTTTGATGAGAAGGTATTCTCCTCTGTTATTTCAAGAAACGTAAGGTTGGCTGAAGCGCCTAGTTTTGGTAAACCTGCAATATTGTATGATGCAACCAGTGTTGGATCAAAGAATTATCTTGCCTTGGCCAGAGAGATTATCCAGCGGAATAAAAAATTATTCAAAAATAGTCCGGTTCTATCCAAATAGAGGTTTATATGTCGAAAAAAGTATTAGGTAGAGGATTGGGGGCATTTTTTCCTGAGTACGATGAAGAAGGGAAAGAAGGATCAAAAGAGAGTGATTCGAAAAAAGCTCCAAAAACAAAAACTGCAGTTCCTATTGAACCGGCCGAACGTGTAAACGTGGTTTTAAATATACCTGTGGATCATATTCGTCCGAATCCTCATCAGCCCAGAAAAGATTTTAATGAAGAAGCACTTGATGAGTTATCATCATCCATTAAAAAGCACGGTCTGATTCAACCTATAACTGTTAGATATTTAGGTGAGAAGCGGTTTGAGCTAATCAGTGGGGAAAGACGTCTCAGGGCAACAAAACAAGCCGGTATAGCCGAAATCCCCGCCTATATTCGGGAAGCTGACGATGAACAGCTCATTGCATTTGCGCTGATTGAAAATATTCAACGTGAGGAATTAAATCCTCTTGAAATATCGATGGGTTACAAGCGACTTATCGACGAATGCAGTTACACCCAGAGTGAGGTGGCTGACCGGGTTGGTAAAAATCGTTCAACAGTTACAAATATGCTTCGTTTGTTACAGCTTCCAGATTTTATTCAGGCAGCACTTCGGGACGAGTCTATCTCAACCGGACATGCAAGGGCATTAATTAATTTAAAGAGTGAAAGCGATCAAAAAAAAGCGTTGAGTAAAATCGTAAAAAATTCGCTCTCTGTACGACAAACTGAAGATTTGGTGCGTTCGCTGGATAAAAAAAGTGAACAAAAATCAAAGAAGAAAGAAACAAAGCCATTAAATCCTTTTTTGGATGATTTTTCAAAGCGTCTTCGTAATAGCTTAAGTACTAAAGTAAATATTAAACAAAAGGGGAAAGGTGGCGAGATTCGAATCGAATACTACTCAGATGATGATTTGGAAAGATTGATGCAACTATTTGATGAAGTTGGTTAGTCTAATATCATTTTTACTTCTTTTTTGTAGTCAGATAATGGTAGCTCAATCCAATTCTGACCTGCTAAACCAGAACTATTTTTTGTTAGAAAATAGAATCAGCAGTCAGGATTACTATTCAAGTTCATCAAATGATTCGTTAAATCAGCAAGAGTACCCAAAACCAAAAGCCGTGATGCTGAAATCACTGATGATTCCCGGCTGGGGACAGATTGAAAACAAACAGACCTGGAAGGTTCCTATCATTTATGGTCTCTTTGCCGGAATTGGTTATTATACAATTACACTCAACAATGATTATAAAGATTATAAAGCGGCTTATTACAACAGCTTCCCGGATAACGACGACATGAGGTTTGGACCTACACCAGAATATTTGCAGGGAGTGAATGCAAATCAGCTACAATCAAACAGGAATAGTTTGCGAAATCAGCGAGATTTTATGTTTGTAGTAATGGGGCTAGCGTATGGCTTGAATGTCATAGATGCTTATGTTTTCGCTCACATGCGGAGTTTTGATGTTTCGGATGATCTTTCAGCGAACGCAGTACTTCATCCGACAATGATTGAGAACAGAAGTCCCGGTATCTCTTTAAAAATAAACCTGCAAAATCGAAATTAGCATAATATGGAAGCTTCCAATTTTTTCAAATTTAAACGCCAGACTGAAGAGTTTGAGGGAGACAGTAACAAGGATTTATGGAGTATTTTTAAAATTATGGGGGAGTTTGTTGATGGTTATGATAAACTTTTCCGTGTAGGTCCATGTATTTCAGTTTTTGGTTCGGCTCGATTAAAGCCGGGAAGTAAATATTATGAGATGGCTATTGAAACCGCTGAATTAATTACCGAAAGTGGGTTTGGCATTATTACAGGTGGAGGTCCGGGAATTATGGAGGCAGGAAACCGAGGGGCACACAATAGGGATGGAAAATCTGTTGGCTTAGGCATTGAACTGCCTTTTGAACAGGGAGTGAATGACTATGTTCATTCTAAATATGAAATTAATTTTAAATATTTCTTTGTAAGAAAAGTAATGTTTGTGAAGTATGCACAGGCATTCATCGTTTTTCCAGGTGGTTTTGGCACATTAGATGAACTCTTTGAAACACTTACACTTATTCAGACTAAAAAGATTAAGCAGATACCAATTGTTTTGGTCGGCTCTGAATATTGGGGTGGTTTAATTGATTGGATTAAGATTACCTTAGTTGAAGGAGGGTATATCAATCCGGATGACACCGAGTTATTTTACTTAACAGATGACCACGAGGATGCTGTTAAATTTGTGTGTGATTTCTACAAAAAAGAGAAACCGGAACCTAATTTTGACTACTAAGAAACTTTTTTCCTTGCTTTGGGTTTGAAATAGTGAGGATTAGTGATTTTCTTTACAAAATTTCATTAAGTTAAGCCCGTTTAATCGGATAGAATCATAAAATAATAGATACCATGAAATCATTGAAATCAATACTCATTTTAGCTGCAGCTTTTTCAATTACACTATTTGCAGTTGAACAAACGAATGCTCAGGATGCCAGAAATGAGGCTATCGAGCTTTATAATCAGGCTCAGGAACTAGCCGGGTCCGGCGATTTTACCAACTCAATTGATCTTTACAGAGAAGCACTTGAGATTTCCCAAGCTAATGATTTAAACGATATAACTGAGCTAATTGTAGAACGAATCCCCAGAGTTGCTTCAAGCAGGGCGTCCAATGCATATCGTGGATATCAAAGTGAACGTACTTTAGAGTCCGTAAATAATGCCCTTTCAGCTTTCCTGGAAGCAAAAGAGATAGCTGAAGAGTTTGGCAACGCAGAAGTTCGTCAACAGGCAGAAGCAGCGCTTCCTCAACTTCATTATATCCGGTCAGTACTTCATTTCCGGGCTGAAAACTATGAGGATGCACTTGCAGACCTTGATACTGCAATAGATATGAATGCCAATTATGCCCTAGCTTTCTATCAGAAGGCACTTGTTACCAAAAATCAAAACCCGTCTGAGGTAGATACCTGGTTAGGCCTTTATGATGAAGCGATTGAAGTAGCTGAAAGAGTAGATGATAACAGAGCTTTAGAAAATGCACTTGAGAGCGTTGAGGAGGAATTAATATTCAGAGCAGTGGATCTTGCAGAAGATCGTGAATTTGATCGCGCAGTTGACCTTCTTCAGAAAGTAGAAGATTATAATCCGGAATCTGCAAATGCACAGTACAGAATGGCGGAAATTTATAATAAAAGAGGTCAATGGGATCAGGCACTGCAACATGCGACTCGAGCTCTCGAATATGAATCAGGCGGAGTGAATGACAAAGCTAAAATTTATTTTGAACTTGGCACAGCTTACAAAGGTCAGGGTGAAAAAGAAAATGCATGTGAAGCTTTTGAAAATGCACGTTATGGTGATTTCACAGAACCAGCCAATCACGAGCTTCAGTTTGAATTGAAGTGCGAAGGACATACTCCTACCGGACGATAATACTTCTATATTAAAATTGATTTCATAAAAAAGCCCTCACTTCGAGGGCTTTTTTTATATCGTTAATTTATATTTGATTTCCACGGCGGATTCGTCAGGTCCATTTCCTAAATAGCGGTAATCAATGGAGCTGTTCTGTGAAATACAGTCTGCATCAATTTGTATAAATTACCTAAGAGGGATTTTTGAGACTAGTTATTATTACGTTCAGAATTTCAGTATTTGTGGTTTTGTATTGTGATTATTTAAATGTGAAGAGCCCAGATTTTCTAAGAATTTCCTTCAATCATCCAAGCTGAAACACAGTCGGATTTGAATACTGTAAAGTGGGAAGATTTCTTTTTTCCTTGTTCTGAACTTGGGTATCTTTTTATCCAAAACAAGCACTCAAATTTATCTCTTTAATTTATCATGTCTGATCAACTTGCTCAGCGTTGCGTTAACACACTTCGAACACTTTCAATGGATGCCGTACAAAAGGCAAACTCGGGACATCCCGGAATGCCAATGGGTATGGCGGATGCCGCATATGTTCTATGGACAAAGTTCCT
>NZ_JAWLDW010000008.1:0-55240 GCF_041686455.1 Rhodohalobacter sp. | reverse complement strand
TTTAGGACGCCGCCCTTTCACGGCGGTAACACGGGTTCAAATCCCGTACGCGGTACACACCACTTAATCCCAAATTCCACCCGGAGTTTGGGATTTTTTTATTTTCAGGATTCCTTCTGTTTCTACCGACTCTACAGATTGTGGTATGTTTTGAATACTATTCTTGATCTAGGTTGCGAAAGCTGAATTGGCTTCATAACGCAACATTTATTGTCGACTCCAAAGATCGCCGTTTTGTTTTGGGATGAGCCATTTCATCTAGGTTGCGAAAGCAGTATTGACTTTATACCGCTATATACGAAACCGACTCCGTATATAGTGGTATTATTAGGATACTACTTTTGATCTATATTGCGAAAGCAGTGCTTTCGCGGTTCAAATCCCGTACGCGGTACACACCACTTAATCCCAAATTCCACCCGGAGTTTGGGATTTTTTTATTTTCAGGATTCCTTCTGTTTCTACCGACTCTACAGATTGTGGTATGTTTTGAATACTATTCTTGATCTAGGTTGCGAAAACTGAATTGGCTTCATACTGCAACATTTATAGTCGACCCCGTAGATAAGTTTTTATTTTGGATACGACACTTGATCTGCGATACAAACGTTTTATTCTGACGCCACCATTGCTGTAAGAAGCGCAGCTCGATCTAGAGTTTCATTAATAAGAATTTTCTCTGATGGACTGTGAGCCCCTTCACCTACGGCTCCCATGCCGTCTATTGTAGCCGTAAATTGGCTCGTAATGCTTCCGTCCGACCCGCCACCACTTGATCCCTCTTCAATCTTCAGATCAAGCTCCTGAGCACAATTCTGAGCTAGTTTCCACAGTTTTTGATTTTTCTCGTTCTTAACCACAGGTGGCCTTCTTAAGCCACCATCTACTTTAACTTCAGTTTTCCTGAGCACCGGTTTGATACTTTTGACTTTATCATCGATCTCTTCTCCATCTGATTTTTTCATGTACCGCAAATCTACCTGTATTATGCACTCTCCCGGAACTATATTCACCGCCTTGCCACCTGAAATCAATCCGACATTCAGTGAAATTCCATTTTCATAATCATTTAATTCATCTACTTTTTGAATAATATGCGCCATTTCTACAATTGCGCTTGCTCCTTTTTCAGGTTCAACACCCGAATGAGCCTCCTTCCCTGTGACCTTAATTTGATAGCGTCCCGATCCTTTTCTTTCGGTTTTTATTTTTCCTTCCAACCCGATAGACGGTTCAGGTACAAATACGCGATTTACACTTTGTGCGATCTTTTCAATTTCATTCCAGGAATCCCGGCTTCCGGTCTCCTCATCTGACGTGATCATGACTACAGGTCGAAATTTTGACTTCAAATCAAGCTCTTTCATTATCTTAACTGCCAATTGCATCATCACTATACCTGCTTTCATATCATATACTCCAGGACCACGAATCACATTATCATCTATCTTCCAAGGCATCTTATCAAGAGTGCCCACCGGCCATACTGTATCAGCATGACCGATTAATAGCTGATCTTCTTGTAACTCAGAGTTTTCAGGCCTGCAGATAATCTGACCGGCACTTAGTACAGATTCTTTCCACTCAACTTGATAATCCAGCTCTTTAAAGTCTTCTGCAATAGAGTGTAGTAACTTTCTGTTTTGTATGAAATCATCGGTTGGACTCTCGGCCTCCACATACTTTTTCAATCGGTCAACAAACCAATCTTTGCGTTCTGAAACCTTTTCTCGAATCTTTTTATAATCGATCGAATCCATGCTATTAACCTTTTTAAATTCTATTTTTTCGCTAATGCGTAAATTCCGTTGCCTTTTTGATTTACACTATATAAGTCAGCCAAATTCATCAATAAGGTGAAAGGCAGAACCAGCGGATAGTAGATGAGAAGTGGTAAAACTGCAATCATGCCGAGTTTGTTAAACCATAGCATCGGCCACTTTACAGAAAGCACCCAAGCCTTATGTCCCCAAAAACCATATGTATAATGAACTTTTTCAGGGGTTAATCCGGCCTGAATTATTTTATCTGAAATCTCTTCTTTTGAGTATCCCGATCTTGCATGCTCATCCACAAAAGACTCTTCATCACCGGCATCCTCCTCAGAATAGTGAGAAGGTGAATGCATCAAAAAATACCCTCCCGGGTTAAGTAGAGCTGATAGGTTTTGCATTACCTTCACATCCTCTTCTATATGCTCCAATACATCAATACAGATGATTATATCGTACTTCTCATCCGATTTAAATGCAAGCAAATCGGCTTTTTTGATTTGAATCCTGCCATCCTTGATCTGTTCGCTAAAATAGTGCCCGGCATCTCTGAGATAGTCTTCTTTAACATCAACAGCCGTTACTTTCACGTTTCCGAAGGCGTTCAAAATAAATCGATCGTATTGCCCGAAACCCGATCCGGCATCCAAAAGCTGCCATTCCCCTTTCCGATCTATTTTTTTTCCAACACTCCATAGTATCTTTCGAATGTGCCAGCTGCGTAAAAAGAAGAGATCAAGTAAAAAGTAGAAGATGCGTCTCAGGAATTTTGAACTCCGAATGATATTCGCAAAACGGTCTTTAACGGGATCATAGGCAATTCTGCTCATGAGTCTGTCACTTCAGCTACGTTCGGTTTTTGATTTCTCCCATCACCGCGATTCAACAGCTCACCCAGAAATCCAATAGAAAAGAACTGCACTCCCACCATTACAAGCAAAAGTCCCAGAAATAATAGCGGACGATTTGCAAGCGATTCACCTAGAAAAATTTTGATATACGCCAGGTAGAGATTAATTGCAATACCTACAAAGAGAAAGAGTACGCCAAACAGCCCAAAAAAGTGCATTGGCCGGTTAACATAGCGGTTAATAAAAAGCAAAGTAACAAGATCCAGAAAGCCATTCAAAAAACGGGAAATACCAAACTTTGTATGCCCATACTGGCGCGGATGATGCTGAACCACCTGTTCTTCAATTCTGCCAAAACCCTCCCATTTAGCCAACAGCGGGACATATCTATGCATTTCTCCATATAGCGTAATATTCTCCACTACTTCTTTTCGATAGGCTTTCAATCCGCAATTAAAATCGTGTAGTTTAATTCCGGTTACCCAGCGAGTGACTGCATTGAAAAAACGAGACGGGATAGTTTTTGAAATAGGGTCATGGCGCTTTTTCTTCCATCCGCTCACCAAGTCTGCACCCTTCTCAAGTTTTTTGATCATTGCAGGAATTTCGTTGGGATCATCCTGCAGATCGGCATCCATAGTAACTACAAATCGCCCGGTAGAGCGTTCAAATCCTGTCTGAAGTGCATCACTCTTCCCATAATTTCTTCTAAGACGAATGCCGCTTATATACTCATTATCACCGGAAAGTTGTTCAACGATATCCCATGATCGGTCCGTCGATCCATCATCAATGAAAAGAATCTCGTAACTGTAGTTTGTCTTGGCCAAGGCCTTCGTAATTTGATCAGCCAGTTCATCCAAGGAATCTTCCTCATTCAACAGTGGAACCACAATGGAGATATCGGGTGATGTAATTCCGGATTTTTTTGGTAAATCTATTTTTTTTTCCTGCAATGCTTTACAAATTCATTAATTTAACGCACACTCAATGAACGTCAATTTATCTTACGCAGAAAATAAAAGATTTCCACGCCATGAAGAAATTGTATTACTCAATCGGAGAGGTTAGCGAAATAACAGAAATAGAACCTCATGTGCTCCGTTACTGGGAAACCATTTTTGATGATTTAACTCCCAGAAAAAACAAGGCGGGAAACCGAACATACAAAGAAGGTGACATAACCCTTGTCCTGAAACTAAAAAAGCTTATTCAGGAGCAAAAATACAGCACAGCAGGTGCCAAAAAAATAATTGAGGGAGAAGAACCTGATCCAAATACTGAGGCCCCCAAGCCCCTCTCAGCTGATGTTCAGAAAGATCTGAAAGAGGTAAAACTGTTCCTTGAAAAATTAAAAGAGAAACTTTAGGAAACACTTCCCTTCTTTGAAAACCGCACGACAAGGATATAAAGAATTTCCGCACAGATGAGCAAAGCTACTCCCGTCAGGTGGATTACCTGAGCAAATCCCGGCATTCCAAAACGATCAAGTATCACTCCGGCAACTATTTGGAGTAAAATAAGAAATGCTACAGCCCATCCGAGACGCCTCAACAGAGATCCTACTTTATATTTTCTGTTATAATACAGCATTAAGCCGGCCGGCACTACCACCAGCCACGAGAAACTTCTGTGAATCGGGTAGAGCGTACCCACTGAGTCAACCCACTCGCTTCGCGGTAACTCCATGACGTTCTTGGCCACATCAACGGCTTCACGAATCTGAGTACCCATCACCATTTGAATAAGCGTGAGAACCAAAACGGCAATGGAAACTCCCAATAAGGTTTTCCGCTGACTGGCCGACAACTGTATCTTAATTCGCGAATTCATTGCCCTGAATGATGCATACAACAGTGTAGTGAGAATAATCATCGCCAGGATCATGTGCAGTGTAATCATACCCGCACTCAACCCAGAGCGTACAACCTGACCGCCAAGCCATCCTTGAAACAACACCAATACAAATGCAGCTCCGGATGCCACCGTAACAACCGGATCGCTTTTACGGTATCTGAAAGAGATCACAAATGTTGCCGTGATGAAAAGCCCAATCAGAACTCCGACCAACCGATTCACATATTCCAGCCAAGTATGAACGGGGTTGAAAAGAGAAGCATCGTACTGAGCGGGAAGATCTGCAACGTTGGTTGGCGGGATCCACATTCCAAAGCATTGCGGCCAATCTGGACATCCCAATCCGGCACCTGATGCCCGAACCAATCCACCTATAAAAATCAGGATGATTGTTGCAATAACCGTAGTAATAGCCGTTTTTTGATAGAGGTTTAGTTTCATTCTCAATTCACAAAAATGCGTTTATTTGCCGTTGTTATGGCAATTAAATTCAATTATCATTTAAAATCGTTCCTATAGTACGTCTTTATTTTGAAGTGAATATTAAGGTAACATATCATCTTCAAATTCGTTAATTTTGCCCTGCTATAATCCTAATTACAATAATGCAGAACACAGATACCCAAGCTGGGACTCTTCAATCAATTACAGGTACCATCAGCGATTATTATGAGCTGACCAAGCCGGGGATAACTTTTACCGTATTGGCCAGTATGTTGATCGGATTTTTGATGGGAACGGCCGGAAGTATGGATTATACGCTCATGTTCCACGCTATTATTGGTACCTATTTTGTTGCTGCGGGTACGGCTGCACACAATATGTTTCTGGAACACCGCTATGACGGACTCATGAAACGGACCAGCAAACGTCCGTTACCTGATTCGCGAATTTCTCCAAAGCATGGTGTAATCTTTTCTATGACACTCATTTTTGCAGGACTTTTTTATCTGAGTTTTGTTGTAAATCCAGTGGCCGGAGCAGTATCACTTGCAACAGCAGTGATCTACCTATTTATGTATACCCCGCTAAAGCGGATTTCAGCACTTAACGTATTTGTAGGAGCTGTTCCCGGTGCACTACCTGTAGTTGGCGGTTGGGCTGCTGCAACGGGAACAGTTTTTGAACACGGCATGTGGATTCTGTTTGGAATTATCTACTGCTGGCAGATACCGCATGTAATCGCAATAGCCTGGGTTTGTGAAAAAGATTACGATCACGCCGGATTTAAAATGCTGCCGAAAAACGATCCAAAAGGTTTAAAAGCCACACTTTGGGCACTAGTGCCCCTGATTATTTTGATCCCCACCGTTTATAAATTGTATGTAATGGAGCTGATGGGATGGCTGTTTTTAACCGGAGCCATGCTCACCACAGCTACATTCCTCTGGTACGGCATCAAATTCGCCATTAAACGGGATATCCCCACTGCAAAGTCCTTAATGTTCTCTTCCTTTGTATACCTGCCTCTCGTATGGATTTTTGTCTTCCTGGACTGGATGATTCTTTAAGGGTAAGCTGATACTAATCGAACAAAAAAGGCTCGACATCCCTACCGAACCTATCTAAAATTTCTTAGACCTGACAGGTTTCGGAAACCTGTCAGGTCTCGTTCATCAAATCTTATCTAATCGCCGGATAGTTACCTGGATTGGCTTCGTGCATAATGTCATAGACCGCTTCAAAAATATCTTCTGCATTAGGCTTTGAGAAGTAGTCCCCATCGGTGGCGTATGCCGGACGGTGAGGCTGTGCTGTCAGGCACTTCGCTTCTGAATCTAGATAACGGTAGCCTCCCTGCTCGTCAATCACCTGCTGCATCATATAGCCAGTTGCCCCACCGGGAACATCTTCATCTACAAAAAGAATCCGGTTGGTCTTTTTCAGTGAATCCAGAATCATCCCGTTTCGGTCAAAGGGTAAAAGTGTTCTGGCATCAATCAGTTGAACAGAAATACCTGCCTCTTCAAATTGTGGCAGAACAGATTGGACAAGATTAAAAGTTGATCCGTATGAAACGACCGTAATGTCCTCACCCTCTTGCACAACTTCAGGTATTCCAAGAGGAAGTGTGAAATCACCAAGGTTCTTAGGCAGCTTTTCTTTTAGTCTATAGGCATTGAGTGGCTCAACGATGAGCGCCGGATCATCTCCCAGAAACAGGGTATTATAAAATCCCGCCGCGTGTGTCAGGTTTCTCGGAACACAGACGTGAACACCACGAACTCCGTTGATGATCATTCCCATTGGTGATCCGGAATGCCAGATACCTTCCAGTCTATGTCCGCGTGTTCGCACAATCAGCGGATAAGCCTGGCCGCCACTGGTTCTGTATCGAACTGTGGCTACATCATCGCTCAATCCCTGAAAGCAGTAGAGCAGATAATCCAGATACTGAATTTCTGCGATCGGTCGAAGACCTCTAAGTGACATCCCGATACCCTGTCCTAAAATTGTAGCTTCCCGAATACCGGTGTCGCTCACACGCAACTCACCATACTTCTCCTGCATACCTTCCAAACCAAGATTAACATCCCCGAGCTGACCGACGTCCTCGCCAAAGATGAGCGCATTTGGATACTTCTCAAAAATCTTGTCGAAATTATCACGAAGAATAACACGACCGTCCACATTTTTTGTCTTATCGGAATAGGCTGGCTTAACCTCTTCTACATTCAGCGGTGATTTTGGCGTATCGCTAATCATATTGGAATTAAAACGCTGTTGATTCTCCTCCTGTTGATGATCCAGCCACTTGATAAGATCACTTTTTGCACTGGAATCTTTACCTCTCAGAGCAAACAGGGCTTGTCGTCCGGCTGAAATCACATCCTTCCGGATTACGTTATTCTTCCTGCTCAATACCTTTTTGATTTCTTCCAATCTTTCAACATCGTCGTGATTGGAAATCAGACTGTCAATCAGAGCAAGCATCTCATCTTTCTGTTGCCTGATCGGATCCTGATACTCCTGCCACGCTTTTTTCTGAGCCTCACGAACCTCTTTTTTCGCCTCCTCTTCAATTCGATCGAGCTCTTCAGCTTCGATCAGATTCTCCTTCTCAATCCACTTTCTGAACTGATTAATACAGCAGTACTCCTCTTCCCAATTTAGTCGCTCCTCATCCTTGTATCGCTCGTGTGAGCCGGATGTAGAGTGCCCTTGCGGTTGTGTAACCTCTTCAACATGAACCAAAACGGGAACATGCTCGTCTCGCGCAATTTTAGAGGCTTTAGCATAAGCATCGAGAAGTGCCTGATAGTCCCACGCCTTCACGTTTAATATTTCAAAACCGTTCTGTTTTTTGGTACGTTTGAACCCACGTAACACAGAAGATATATTCTCTTTTGTGGTTTGATATTTTTTGGAGACAGAAATCCCGTAGCCGTCATCCCAGACCGAAATTACCATTGGAACCTGAAGAACTCCGGCCGCGTTTATCGTCTCCCAGAAAATTCCTTCGGATGTACTCGCGTCACCGATGGTTCCCCATGCAACTTCATTTCCGTCTTTGGAGAACTGCTTCCAGTTGCTCAAAAGGTCATTTTCGCGATACACTTTTGATGCCTGTGCCAATCCAAGTAGACGAGCCATTTGCCCGGCTGTGGGTGACATATCAGCCGACGTATTCTTCTGAGCAGTCTGATCAATCCAGTTGCCCTCTTCATCAATAAGCCGCGTTGCAAAGTGTGCGTTCATCTGGCGCCCGCCCGAGTTAGGATCTTTCTCCGTATCCGGATTTGCATAGAGCTGTGCAAAAAACTGTTCAACGGTCAGCTCACCAATCGCCATCATAATGGTTTGATCCCGGTAATAGCCGGACCGGAAATCTCCATCTTTAAAATGCTTGGAGAGTGCCAGCTGAGGAAGTTCTTTTCCATCTCCAAAAATTCCAAACTTAGCTTTGCCCGTAAGCACCTCTTTTCGTCCTAGAAGTGACATTTCACGACTTTTGCAAACAAGTTTGTAGTCATTTAGAATGTTATCCGTCTTTTTACTCTTCTTTTCTTTGGACGCTTGCTTGCTCATAGTCTGGAAATATTTACTTAACGTTTCTTACGCAAAAATCTGGCGGCGGAATAATACAACCCTGTGATATAATTTCAAAAAAGATTGAAAGCAATTCTATGTATTGCAGAATCAGTCACTTTTCAACACTTTTTCACCGGCGATCGGTCAAAATCAGGCCAAATTAATTTTGGAATATCTAACTGCCATTACCCCTTACCACAATGGACACAAAGCCGGCACGTTCATCAAATAGAGAATATTAGTGCCTAGAGCTTTGTGACTATCGTGCCTTCGCGGTTGTCTCTGTAAACTTTAATTCCGAATGACCTAATTACCTTCAGTGATAATTTTACGTCATGTTGATCGGGTCGAGCGCTTTCTCCAGCTCTTCGACCGACAGGTCTGTCATTTCCCTGGAAACATCCATAACGGATCGATTTTCAGCAAAAGCTTTTTTGGCAATTTTAGCTGCCTTATCATACCCGATCAGTGGATTCAACGCAGTGACCAGAATTGGATTTTTTCCAACCATTTGGCTAATCACGTCTCGTCTCGCTTCCAGTCCACTCACAGATCTTTCAGCAAAGTTTCTGGCTGCATTGGCAAGAATTTCAATAGACTGAAGCAGGTTGTGAGCTACAACCGGTAGCATCACGTTCAATTCAAAATTACCGGATTGACCGGCTATCGTAATGGTGGCGTCATTTCCGATAACCTGTGCACTTACCATGGTAAGCGATTCTTCAATCACAGGATTTACTTTACCAGGCATGATGGAAGAGCCCGGCTGCAATGCTTTCAGCTGAACTTCTCCCAAACCTCCGTTTGGTCCTGAGTTCATCCAGCGGAAATCGTTTCCAATCTTCATCAGACCAACGGCTAAAGTCTTTAGTTGTGAACTAAGTTCAACCGGAGCATCAACAGTGGCCTGTGCTTCAAAATGATTTTCAGCTTCACGAAATTTTTCTCCCGTTGCCTTTGCAACTTCAGCAGCAAACTTTTTACCGAACTCTTTATGCGTGTTAATACCGGTTCCGACAGCCGTACCTCCCTGTGGCAGTTCCAGCATTCTCTCCAGTGCAGATTCAATTCGTGCGATACCCAATTCAATCTGTCGTGCATATCCGCTGAATTCCTGCTGAATAGTAACCGGCATAGCATCCATTAAGTGCGTTCGTCCGGTTTTCACAACGTCTTTTAGCTCCTCACCTTTCTCTAAAATTGTTTTATGAAGGTGCTTCAGCGCCGGTATCAGATTGTTTTGAACTGCCAGAACTGCTGCCACACGTATCGTTGTAGGA
Source organism: Rhodohalobacter sp. (assembly GCF_041686455.1). NCBI lineage: Bacteria > Pseudomonadati > Balneolota > Balneolia > Balneolales > Balneolaceae > Rhodohalobacter > Rhodohalobacter sp. The sequence continues at coordinate 45,448 of NZ_JAWLDW010000008.1, read as the reverse complement.
ATAACGTCATTTGAGCTTTGCCCGTAATTCACATGATCGTTCGGATGGATAGCTACATCTGTGCTTTCCTTTAGTTCGTTTGCGCGTTTAGAGATAATCTCATTCGCGTTCATATTCGTTGATGTTCCGGAACCGGTCTGAAAGATGTCGAGCACAAAGTCTTCATCAAATTTTCCTTTCATCACTTCTTCGGCCGCAGCCTGAATGGCTTTAGAAATATTTTTATCCAACAGATCAAGATCTGTATTTACCTTTGCAGCGGTGTGCTTAACACGCCCGAGAGCTGCTATAAAATCTCTGTTAAATCGAATTTTACTGATTGGAAAGTTGTCGAAAGCACGTTGGGTCTGAGCCCCGTAGTATGCATCTTTCGGCACTTTAATCTCACCCATAGAGTCTCTTTCAATGCGGAATTCACTCATAATCTTTAGTCATTTTTTTTTAAGTAGTGGTTCGATCTAATAAGTTTTTTCCTTTATTAAACAATAGTTTCTCAGTGAGCTTAATAAATCATTGCCATTAAACTATATTGGCATAAAACACCCCTCCCGGAGAGTTTGGTGACTTCAAAAACCGAACCAACATCAGTTAGGTTATAATACTTTTTAAGGTAAGGTTTTTTGCTCTAAATTTGAAGGAAAGCGCTTCCAGTCTAAGACGGTATTTTGGGAAAGTTTAAAGGATGTACAGAAGTACCGAACGGGAATTTGAGAAGTAAAATCAGAGCGTTTTTTTATACATACGGTATCTCTTATCCAGAGTACCGCCAATCTTTTCAGCTACCCGCACCATTTGAACATTGTTCTCCAAGATCCAGCCAACTTCAGATGAATACACGCCCTCTACTAGACCGTTTTCGATGGCTTCGCGGTGCAATAAAACATCAATACCACGTCCCTGATATTCTGGAATCACTCCCATGAGAGCTGTGCGTACTTTGTCAATTTTATTCTTTTTTATCAATATCTTTAACCATCCAAAGGGCAGTAATTTCCCGTTCATATCCCTGAAAATCTGGTTGTAGTCGGGAAGTGCTACAGAAAATGCCACAGGTTTTCCGTCAATCTCAGCAATGTGCGCAAAATCTGGGTCCACAATCGTTTTCAAATCTTTGGCAAGAGCATCGAACTCCTCTGAAGAGAGCGGTATAAACCCCCAATTGTTCTTCCATGCTGAATTAAAGATCTCTCGAATTATTTTTACTTCCTCCTTAATTTTTTTCAGCTTGATTTTTCTAATCGAAATGCTCGGAAGTCGTTTTTTAACAATTTCCATGGCACGGTTTGCTCGATCACGATCGACACTGTCTTGCGTAACCAGGTAGGTAAGCAGATCCATCTCTTTCTCGTAGCCCGAACCTTTCAGAAGTTCATCATAGTAAGATTTATGATAGGGCATCATAATACTGGGATACTTATCAAAACCTTCAACCAAAATACCGATTTCATCCATCATACTGGGATTTGCCGGACCCAAAACATCGGCCATTCCTCTATCACGAAGCCAGTCTTCAGCTACACGAAAAAGTAAGTCGGCAGTAGACTGTCGGTCAATGCACTCAAAAAACCCGAAAAATCCGGTTTTAGCATTGTGATAATCGTTGTACCGGTGATCAATGATAGCCGCTAAACGTCCGGCAGGTTTTCCCTCATGTTCTGCATTAAAAAGAGCAATTTCTGCATTTTTATAGAATGGATTTTTTTGGGGGTTGAGCAGTTTCTTCTGCTCCATCAAAAGTGGAGGTACCCAATATTCATCGTCCTCATAGTGTGAATAAGGAAAATTGATGAACTCTTTCTTTTCTACATCAGTAGTTATAAATGTTACGGAATTACTTTTTGGACTACTTTCCACTATACTTTTATTTATCAGGCCCCTACCTCAATAAGAGAACGGCCATTTTTATCAATAATGCCGTGTTTGATGCCTACCTTTTTGAACGCACTGAGTATTTTATCAAGGTGTTCATCGGTATGAGTGGCCATATAACTTGTACGCACAAGTGCCTGGCCCGTTGGAACCGCCGGAGGAACTACTGCATTCACATAAACACCGGCTTCAAAAAGATCTTTCCAAAATCTGAAACAGTCGTACATTTCACCAATCACAACGGGTATAATAGGCGTTTGACTGGACCATACGTTAAAACCAAGATTCCGCAACTCTTTTCTCATGTAATCGGAAATATCTTCAAGTCTTTTCAGTCTCCAGGTTTCTTCCTGTAATATTTCGAGTGACTTTAATACAGTAGCAACGTTTGCAGGTGGCATACTTGCACTAAAAATATGTGCCGGTGATTTGTGTCTGATAAACTCAATAACCGGTCTATCTCCGACAATAAATCCACCAAGAGATGCAAATGATTTAGAAAAGGTTCCACTAATCAATTCCACCTCATCCGACAATCCGAAAACAGAAGCTGAGCCACGACCACCATCTCCTACAACCCCAACTGCGTGTGCATCATCAAGATAAAGAACTGCGTCAAATTCTTTCGCAAGCTTCACAAGATCCGGAACCTTAGCCAGTGTTCCTGACATCGAAAAAACACCATCAGTAGCAATTATTTTGCCGGCATTTGGATCAGCTTTTTGAAGCATTGTTCGCAGGTGATCCATATCATTATGGCGATAGCGTACCGTCTTTGCATTAGAAACCTGAGTTCCAACAACAATACAGGCGTGATTATCACGATCAGAAAATATGATATCATTCCTCCCTGCTATCGTTTGAATAGAGCCTTCATTGGTTTGATACCCTGTGCTAAACAAAACGCAAGACTCTTTGTTCATAAATTTTGCAAGCTTCTCCTCCAGTTCGAGGTGAAGGTCGAGCGTACCATTTAGATATCTGGAACCGGTACAGCCTGTACCGTAGGTTCCAATAACATCTTGCGCAGCTTTAATCACCCGGGGATCATTGGTCAAACCCAGATAGTTGTTAGAACCAGCCATTATGACCTCACGTCCTTCTATCTGAACGGTTGTACCATCGGTTGCCTGCAGAGGCTTAAAGTAAGGATAAAGACCCTGTGCCTTAATCTCATCGGCTTTCGTGAAATCGTACGCTTTTTTAAATATTTTCTTATAAGAAGTATCGGCTTTGGAATCCGCCATGCTAAAAAATTACATTTTCATTAATCAGGTAAATATACCGAGTATTACTTTTCTATCAAATTAATGTAACGTGACTGTTATCTATTTAATTCACGCTTTTTAGGAAGTCGATATATCTTCCCACAATCGTGTCCCAATTGAAGTTCTCTCTTACATATTTTTTTGATGACACTGATAGTTTCGAAAGATTATTCCTCAGTACTTCGTTCACTTTAGATGAGAAAATTTCCGCGTCTCCGTGAGGTACTCTATAACCGTTGACATCCTGTTTGATTACATCTTTAATTCCTTCCAAATCAGAAGCTACAGCGGGAACTCCGGCACGATTGGCTTCTAATAGCACAATACCGAATCCCTCCATATCTCCTTCAACAGGGATGTTAGGCATCAAAAATAAATCTGCACCGGCATAAGCCGCATTGAGAACCTTATCCGGTTGTTTACCGGCTATGATAATTCGCTCTTTTTCAGAGCACTTTTCTCTTGCTTCTCTGATATTTTCATTTTCAGGGCCATCGCCAATCATTAGATAGATGGTATCTTTATCAATCTTTTCAAAAACTTCTTCAATAAACCATTGGTGGCCTTTTCGCTTTACCTGACGTCCTACCGTAAGCAGTAGTTTTTTTCCTGTTAAATCAACATTAAACTCATCCTTCAAAATTTCGCGAGCATTTTCTTTTTCAGGTAGTTTTTTCAAAACACTCATATCAAAACCATTTGGAAGAGCAACCCCAATTTCAGGAGGCATCCCACGTTCGATGCAAGCCTGACGGGTTGCAGTAGATACCGATATGACTCCCTGTAAATTCTGAAAGACATATTTGATATACCATTGATAGGCAAAAAATGGAAGTGTAACATCTTGCCCATGATTGATTGTAACGCAAGGCACTTTTGGTTTTCGAATCATAAATGGTAAAACTCCTGCCGTTACCATCGATGAAAAAAGTATAACATCAGGATTAAACTTTTTTTCAACAGATGGGATTCTCCACAAGAGCGAAAGCAAAAAGAAAAAACTTTTTATACCAATAAACTTCCAGGTAGCATTCAATATGATTGTTTCTATCTCCACATCGTCTCGACGCTCCATAGCGTTCATCATTTGAACGCTTACATTTTGCATTCCTCCCACATTTTCGAGAGGCTGATCTTTTGGAGGATGTAAATGAGATATATAAAGTATTCGCACTCTTACTGTTTATAGATCTAACACTTGCTCGTAGTAGCTGAGCAGTTTTCCATTAATATTTTGCCAACTGTAACCCCCGGCTTTGTGCCTTGAGGAATCAGCCATCTTTTTCCTTAATCCCGGCTTTTGAACCAATTTATCAATATACAAGTAAAATAGGTCACTTTTTTCGACCGGGGCAAGATATCCATTCTCCTCATGATCCACCAATGATTTACTCCCCACGGCGTCAGCCACTACGCAAGGCAGTCCACTCGCCATCGCTTCAAGTGTGACATTTCCAAAAGTTTCCGTGTCTGAGGGAAAGAAAAAGATATCACTGTTGGCATACGCTTTTGACAAATTATCACCGGTCAGGAATCCTGTATAAACTGCGTTCGGTAAAATTTGTTTCAACTCTTCGCCCGCCGGGCCGTCTCCCACCACCAACGCTTTAACGTGATCATATTTTTGCATCAGTCGGTTTAATACATTGGAATACAGCTTTAAATTTTTTTCCCAAACCAGCCTGGATATAAACGTTATAACAACATCATCCGGCTTAAAACCCAATTCTTGTCTCCATTCTTCGTCCCGATTTTCCGGCGTAAACTGGTCTGTATTGATTCCCCGTGCCCAAATTTTCAAATCTGCAACCACTCCCATCTCTTTCAGCCACTCTGCCATAGAAGGTGTTGGTACGTAAAGCTGTTCGCAATGGCTATAAAACCAATTGAGATACTTCCAAAGCAGCGGTTCAAAAAGTGAGAGTTTATAATACTTTAGATAGCTTGTAAAATGAGTGTGATATGATGAAACTACCGGCTTTTCGTGATCCATCGCCCATCGCAACGCTTTATATCCCAGCACATCAGGAGTTGCTATATGTACCAGATCGGGTTCGAACTCCCTCAAGTGCCTCTTCGCCTCAGAAGATAAATCAGTAGACACCCTATATTCAGGCCTGCCTGGTAAGCTAAATGAGGGAACAGCTACAAAATCTCCAGTATGTTCCAACGCAGGCTTATCTATTGTAGGACCAAAAATTTTAAACTCAACGTCGTTCTCTAACATAAACTTAACCATTCGATTAAGTGTTAAAGAGACTCCGTCACGAATATGATTATAATTTCCCGTGAATAGCGCTACTTTGAACCTGCTCATGTAGTTTTTATGCAATAGGTAACTTTGTATTTTAGAAGCGTTACCGTTTGGATTTATAGAAATTTAAAGTATTGAATATACAAATTAAATGAACGCATTTGTTACCGGTGGCACCGGTTTTATCGGAAGCCATCTCGCCGACGCACTGATCAAACATCCAGACTATAAATATGTTAAATGTCTGGTCAGAAGCCGGGAAAAGTGGCTAGAAGGAAAAGATTTTATAAAAGTTGAAGGCGACTTAAACTCCATCCGGTCAATGGATAAAGCCCTTGACAATGTTGACGTAATATTTCACATAGCCGCAATTGTTAAGGCTCCCACTCAGGCTGAGTTCAATCATGCTAACGTTCAAGCTACTGAGAACCTTCTTCGACTGGCCATGAAGAACAACATAAAAAAGATGGTTATTTTATCATCTTTGGCGGCAGCAGGCCCCAGTAACGGCTCACCACTTACAGAAGAAGATCCCTTAAAGCCAATGAGCATGTACGGGAAGTCCAAAAAAAGAATGGAAGAAATGATCCATGAGGTAGCACCGGACGACATGTCAATAACCATTTTGCGTCCTCCTGCTGTTTATGGTCCACGAGAAGATCAAATTTATACGCTCTTCAAGATGATGAAATATGGCATTGCACCAATTGTGGGAGATGGCAATCATCCCCAGCTGTCAATAGTCTACGTAAAAGACGTGGTTCAGGCTATTCTAAAATCAGCAGAGCAAACTGAAACCGGTATTCATACCTATTTTATTGATGGGGAAAAAATTGCCAACTGGAACATGATTCGCGACATTGTCACTACAGTACTCAATAAGAAAAACATGCCTGTTAAATTAAATCCGGCATGGGTTAAAAAAATTGCGGGTGCTGTGGAAACTACTGCATCATTTTTTGGTTTATATCCCGTTATCAACCGGGAAAAAGCAAATGAAATGATCCTTGAGTGGACATGTACTCACGACAAAGCGAAACGCGAATTGGACTATCAACCGGAATATTCTCTCGAAGAAGGAATTTCCCGTACTTTGAGATGGTACAAAAAACATGGATGGCTATAACTGAATGATGAAAAAGTATTTACCCCTCACACTCTTACTTCTATTTATTGTTGATGCAAGATCGTCAGCTTTTGCCCAATATGCTCACGATTTCAGACATCGCATGGAAATACCGGATATTCTGAATGTTCACAGTTCGGAAACCCATCTTTATGTTCTTTCTGAAAGCGAGGGATTAGTCGTATTCAGAGCTCACGGTGATACCCCCCAATGGCTCTACTCATCTACCGGAATGCAGCAGCGCGGCCACATCATGCACAGCGATATCCGCTTTGCCTACATCTATGGAGATAACCGAAGATTAACCGTTGTTGAACCTACTTCTGTCTTAGGCGTCTACTCTTCAACTGTTTTACCGGCCCGCCCACTAGCGGTCGAGAGGATTTTAAATAATCTTTACGTCGCTTTGGGGAACAATGGCTTTGGAAAGGTAAATCTGGAAACTCCTGAAGCCGTCGACGGAAATGTTGAATTTCCATTTGAGGAAATCTTTGAGAATAGTCGAGTTCAAAGCCTGGCATCTGAAAGAAATAGAACTCTTTACGTGCTCAGTAATGGAAATCAAATAGATATCTTTTCACTCTCTTCGGATCCAGACATGGAAGATCAGCTTGAGCATGTTGAACAGGTTGAAACAGAGCGTAGCATAGAAAAAATATTTATCACAGATGAAGAGCTAATTGGTGCTGACCGTACAGGAAATATCTTTTTAATCAATTCCGACGGCAGAATGAGAAAAACAGCTCAGGTGAACAGTGCCGTCGACAAAATCAGCATCTGGAATAATCATCTGGTCGTAAGAACTTCTGACAACAAAGTTTGGATTGGAGAGTTTGGGAATTCTTTAACGGAGTGGAAATCGGATCCCGACGCCGGAAACTATTTTACAGTTACTGAAAACAAACTTTGGGTGTCTGAGTTCAATCAAATATCTCCTGTTGTACTGACTTCCGGCGAAGAGAATAACTCAGAAGAAAACAATACCGACGAATTTACGCTTCAGCCAATCGAGGATATTACACTGCCATTTCCCCGGCCATTGATTTTACCCATCAAGTTAGAAAACGGATATAACCCCGGTGAAGTTACATTCAGCTACAATGCATCTTTTAACAATGCTAAAATTCGCGGAAATACCTTTTACTGGCAGCCTTCAGCCACTCAAACGGGACGTCAAAGGGTAACACTTACCGCAACGAACAGGGCAGGTCAAAATGCCAGTCAGGAATTTATGATAGACTTAAGGCCTTTCAACGCACCACCACGATTTTCATCGGCTCGATCCATTACAGTTCCCGTAGATGAATCGTTTGAATACCAGATAGACGTTATTGATCCGGACGGAATGGATCAGGACCTCATACGTTATCTGGGCGTAGATCTGCCAAGCGGGGCCAGAATTAATGAAAAAAGCGGCCGATTTACCTGGACTCCAAATATCCGGCAAGTAGGTGAACACACATTTCAGGTTATCGCCACTGATCAATTTGGAGCTGCTTCGTCTCAGGATTTTGAAATCCGGGTTGTAGAAATTGAAGAATCCAATTCAGACCAAGAGTTATAGAGTGTCATACAGCTTTTCGGAAATCCTTCTCGACTGGTACCACAAAAACAAACGCGATCTTCCCTGGAGAAGAACAGACTCTCCGTATAAGATCTGGGTCTCGGAAATCATGCTTCAGCAGACTCGTGTAGACACGGTTATCCCCTATTACCACCGTTTTTTAGAAGCCTTTCCTACTGTTTATGACTTGGCGGATGCAGATCAGCAGAAGGTGCTGAAGCAGTGGGAAGGTTTAGGCTATTACAGCCGCGGACGGAATTTGCATCAAGCCGCAAAAACGGTTGTGGATCACTTTAATGGAAATATCCCATCCGATTACGAAACCATAACCCAACTGAAAGGAATTGGGCCATATACCGCGGCCGCTGTATTAAGTATTGCATTCCAAAAAAATCACGCAGTTGTTGATGGAAATGTGATACGTGTATTAGCCAGATTTTATGGAATTGAAGATGATATCCGGTCCGGGAAAACAAAAAAAAGAGTTCAGGCTTTTGCTGATGAACTCATTTCAGAAGATGAACCAGGTGACTTTAATCAGGCTATCATGGAACTTGGTGCAACCGTCTGCACACCCAAAAACCCTCTCTGTGACCAGTGCCCACTGTCTTTGGATTGTGTTGCTTACCAAACTGTTAAAACAGACTCAATTCCTTATAAATCACCGGCCAAAAAAGTACCTCACCACCAAATTGCGGTTGGAATTATTGTCAACCAAAAAAATGAACTACTTATTGCGTTGAGACCGAACGATGTAATGCTGGGTGGATTGTGGGAATTTCCCGGTGGTAAAAAAGAGAACGGTGAATCTTTACCTGAAACTGTCAGTCGCGAACTAACTGAGGAACTTGGTGTGGAAGTTGATGTCTATAATAAATTCAAACAACTGAAACACGCCTACTCTCATTTTAAAATTACCATGCATGCCTATTGGTGTACCATAGTAAAAGGAACCCCGAAGCCGATCAGCGGCAAAGAGCTGAGATGGGTATCCCTCTCAGAAATTGATCAATACCCATTTCCCAAAGCGAACAAGACGTTGATCGATGAGTTAAAACAGATAAAAAATTCTGATTTAACCAGGTTCATCTCTTCATGAATATTCGCCCACCACTTCGCAGAAGATCCAACAGCACATTAATGGAATTAAAGCCATTTCTGGACAAGATTAATGACGAGGTAGAACAACCGAACTACATCCAGTATGATCCGGTTCAGTTCATGCATATGTTCACCGATAAGAAAGATATTGAACTGGCCGGTTTCTTTGCTGCCACAATGGCTTGGGGAAGAAGGGATATTGTTGTAACAAAAGTGGATGATCTGCTAAAAAGGATGAATTACCGGCCATTTGAGTTCGTGATGAGTTATGAACAAAAAGATTTCATAGCACTAAAAGGATTTAAGCATCGAACATTTAAACCGGTAGATATTCACGGATTGATTCTGGCACTACAAAATATTTACCGAGAGTATTCTGACTTTGAATCTTTTTGGAAAACATGCAGATATCTGGGTTTCAAACAAAAACGGCCGTTTCTCGCTATTTTTCACGAGCGTTTTTTCTCAATGAGCAGTGATCTTGCCGGTCGTACTCGCAAACATGTTTCTGATCCAGAAAAAGGCAGCACCTGCAAACGGCTATATATGTATTTGCGATGGACCGTTCGGAAAAATAGTCCGGTTGACTTGGGAATCTGGAATTTCATGGAACCATCTGAACTGCTAGTACCCTTCGACGTACATGTTGCACGTCAAGCCCGAAAATATGGTTTAATCACGCGCAGGTCGGACGACTGGAAAACCGTCAATCAACTTACTGAGACTTTATCTTTGATGAACCCGGATGATCCTGCAAGATATGATTACGCACTTTTTGGTATTGGCGCGCTCGATTACTCATTACCGAAACGGTTTATTTTAAATAAAGTCTAAGCCCCTGATTCCGGATCATCGAAAAAAAATTAAAATATTTCTGTAAGGAACCTCTCGAATTTGTATCATACATATAAATCGAACATATACTTATTATTTTTGATGAAGGATGACAATATGTTGACACCGGTTTTTCTTAGATTGTATCAGAATTAATAAAACAACCTATAATTACATTACCATGGCAAAAGAAAACGACAAAGCAAAAGCAATTGATATAGCAATCGGGCAGATAGAAAAGCAGCATGGTAAGGGAACTGTGATGCGCCTTGGCGACAACCCCTACAACGAAGTAGACGCCATTTCCACAGGATCTATCATGGTTGACTATGCGCTCGGAGTAAGCGGAATTCCAAGAGGGAGAGTCACAGAAATTTACGGCCCTGAAGCAAGTGGTAAAACAACTTTGGCACTTCAGATAATCGCACAGGCACAGAAAAAAGGCGGGTATGCAGCATTTATAGATGCCGAACACGCATTTGACCCAAAGTATGCAAGGAACCTCGGAATCAACACAGATGAACTCTTGGTGTCTCAGCCCGATAGCGGTGAACAGGCGCTGGAAATTACCGAGACACTGATCCGTTCAGGCGCTTTGGATGTAATTGTGGTTGACTCTGTTGCCGCTTTGGTACCGCGCGCTGAACTTGAAGGAGAAATGGGAGATTCTCACATGGGCCTTCAGGCACGATTGATGTCTCAGGCACTCCGGAAAATTACGGGCGTTGTAAGCAAAACCCGGACCGCGTGTGTTTTTATCAACCAGGTACGGGAAAAAATCGGTGTGATGTTTGGAAACCCTGAAACAACAACAGGTGGACGTGCCCTTAAATTTTACTCTTCAGTGCGAATTGATATACGCAGAATTGGGTCAATCAAAAAGGGTGACGACGTTTTGGGTAACCGAACCAAGGTTAAGATTGTAAAAAATAAGGTTGCTCCTCCTTTTAAAGTGGTTGAGTTTAATATCCTGTACGGAAAGGGCATATCCAGAATCAATGAAGTGCTAGACCTCGCCGTTGAATATGATATTATTGAGAAACGAGGAAGCTGGTATCGTTACGATGGAGAGCCAATCGGACAGGGAACCGATGCTGCTATTCAGTTCCTCGAAGAGGATGAAGAGCTGGCCAACAAAATTGAACAAACGGTACGTATAAAATTAATGCCGGATGATAAACCAGCAGAGGACGAAACCAATAAGAAAGAAAAAGAAACTGCAAAAGCAGGAAAGTAGGAACTGATGTATAAAAAGCGGGACGGTAACCCTCGGGAGAAACCAGATATTTCAGAGAAGCTTCCTTTGAAAATTACCTCTGTTTCTACTCAAAAAAAGCGGAAAGATCGCTTTTCGCTTTTCCATGATGACACATTTCTCGTAGGGGTTTCATCCCAAACATTAACCGATCTATCACTTAAAAAAGGCGTTGAACTGACGCCTTTTTTATTTCAGAAAATCCTCGAAGCAGAAGAATATCAAAAAATAAAAGATACATTTTATGACTATCTGAGCCGCAGGGATCACGGCTCATTTGAGCTAAAACAGAAAGCGTTTAAAAAAGGATATCCAGCAGATGTTATTGATGATGTTCTGAATGAATTTGATCAAAAAGGGCTGCTTAATGATGAATCTTTTGCTAAAAAATTTGCTGCAGATAAAGCTGAATTTAAAAACTGGGGCCCAATAAAAATTAAAGCCGCACTTCGCAAAAAAGGAGTCGGTAAAAATGTAGCAGATAAAGCCGTTCGAACAATAACTAACGATTTGGACCAAGTTCAGATTTGTGTAGATTTACTCACGAAAAGAAAACGTCATTTTTTACGTGAGACGGATCCTTTAAAAAGAAAACAGAAAATGTATCGCTATCTTGCAGGCAAAGGTTTTACGGCACCCATAATAACCAAAGCGACAGATACGGTTAAAAACGATTTCGATGTTTAAGAATCTGACATTCGAAAATATCATCAAATCCATTATTGGATTTGCGACTTTGGTTGTAGTAGCCCTTATCGTTTTTAACTACATCAATCTTGTAGCTTACGCAATTATTGCAATGCTCCTAAGCTACCTGCTTGATCCTGTGGTAAACCGAATGCAAGCTTCGGGCATGAATCGAACGTTCGCAATCACAATTACACTCTCCTCTGTAATTCTACTAATTGCATGGGTTTCTACCAGTGTTATTCCAATTGTTGCCAATCAAATGGCGGGATTGGCGCGGCAGCTTACAATAGACAACATGATATTTATTGCCAATCAGGTTGAATTACAGCTAAGAGAATACCTGGATTTTATTCCGCCCGGATATTTACGGGAAAACATTGAGGTACTCGCTGAAGACTTTTTCAACATAGGCAGGTTTTCTGACATTTTAAGTGACCTTATAGGCATATTCACAAACTTGTTTGCAGCTTTTCTGATTATTCCCTTTGCAACTTTCTTTTTTCTTAAAGACGGATACAAAATTCGTCGCGACCTGCTTGAATTGGTTCCAAATAAATATTTCGAATCAATTCTTACCCTGATAGATAAAATCGAAACCCGGCTGGGTCATTACTTCAGAAGCGTAGCTCTACAGTGTACGCTGGTGGGTATTGCTTCATGGCTGGCATTGTCTTTTGCCGGATTGAACAACGCTGCTTCTGTGGGTATTGCGATCGGTATTTCCAATTCGATTCCATACTTCGGCCCGTTAATTGGATATATTTTATCGATCATCATATCTATTATAGAAACCGGCGATTTTTCTTTGGTACTGCCAAGTATACTGGCTGTGCTCTTTGCTCAAATCTTAGACAACGTAGTTCTTCAGCCATTGATTTTTTCCAAGTCCGCCGATATACACCCTGTTGCAATACTCTTTATTATCATGATCGGGGCTCAAACGGCAGGAATTCTTGGGATGTTGATAGCAATTCCGATTGCCACAATTATCAAGATCACAATCAACCAGATTGTATGGAGCTTTAATAACTACCATATTTTCAGGCTTAACAGGGAAGCTGCTGAAAAGCCTCAAATTCAGGAAAAAATTCCTGAATAGATTCATACTATCGGGGGTGAATTATCAGCCATCTTTGCCTATCTTCTTGCCGAACCGTCCAACACGAAAACATTCAATTTTGAAAAACATCGTAGTGTTTGCTTCCGGCTCTGGAAGTAATTTTCAGGCAATCATCGACTCGATTGGAAAAGGTGAAATAGAGGCACATATTAGCGGTTTGATTGCCAGCCGTCCCGGGATCGGTGCTATAGAAAGGGCTAAATCTCATAATATTCCTCACTATGTACTGTCGGGTGAACCTTCCGATACCAGTTTTACCAAAGTTTTAATTTCAAAACTAAAAGCGTGGAACCCGGACTTGATTGTTCTGGCCGGATTTTTAAAAAAAATCCCTGCTGAAGTGACGGAAACATATCAAAATAAGATCATAAATATTCATCCTTCCCTGCTGCCTAAATATGGAGGAAAAGGATTTTATGGAATAAAAGTACATAAAGCTGTTGTTGATGCCGGTGAAACTGAATCGGGCTGTACCGTCCATTACGTGAATGAACTCTACGATAAGGGTGATATTATCAGGCAGCAAAGAGTTACAGTATCGGATGATGACACTCCTGAAACCCTGGCTCAAAAAGTATTAAAAGAAGAACACAAACTACTGCCAAACGTAATCGCTGAAATCTTAAATAATAAATAAAACCCTGCTGTGGCCTTAAAACCTCTCTCCCATCTCCCCGAAACTCCACTAAAAATTAAACGTGCTTTACTTTCTGTTTCTGACAAGAGCGGAATTGTTGAATTAGCAAAGATGCTTCACCAGAATGGTGTCGAAATTCTGAGCACCGGTGGCACTGCAAATGTAATACGTGAAGCAGAAATACCTGTAAAAGATGTAAGCGAGGTGACTCAATTTCCCGAGTGTCTGGACGGCAGGGTGAAAACTCTCCACCCCAAAATTCACAGCGGAATCCTTGCGCGCACAAGCCATGAACCCGACAATAAGGAACTTCAAAAACTGGATATCAAGCCAATTGAGCTGGTTGTTGTAAATCTTTATCCTTTCAAAGAGACCATTAAAAAAGCGGCTATTACACCCGCAGAGGCCACAGAAAATATCGACATCGGCGGGCCTACAATGGTACGAGCGGCAGCAAAAAATTTCGCCCATGTCTGTATTCTCACTAACCCAAGTCAATACAAAAGCTTCGTAAAGGAGCTGAACAAAGGGAGTGCGATTTCATTCTCAACAAGACGGAAATTAGCCCGAAAAGCCTTTGAGCACACTGCTGACTACGACACGAACATTTCCAATTATTTCACGCAAATTGATGAACATGCATTGCCGGAACAGCTGAACGTAAGTCTGAATAAATCAGCTGATTTACGCTACGGGGAGAACCCTCATCAAAAGGCCGGTATCTATGGAGAACAACAAAAATATATTGATTGCTTCCACGGTAAAGAGTTAAGCTACAACAACTATCTTGATATAGACAGTGCATTGAATCTGATGTCTGATTTCCAGAATGATGATCCCACCATCGCTATTTTTAAACATACAGTTCCTTGCGGTGTAGCCACTGATAACAATCTCACCAAAGCCTACCGCAAAGCGTTTGAAACAGATAAGATGTCTCCTTTCGGTGGAATCGTCATAACGAATAAAAAATTGGATCTGGAGACCGCACAGGCTATTGATGAAATTTTCACAGAAATTATTCTTGCTCCTTCATTTTCTGACAAAGCACTCGAGCTTTTAACTCAGAAGAAAAACAGAAGATTGGTAAAGATACTACAGTTTCCGGAAGCAGATACATTGACTGTAAAATCAGTTTTTGGCGGTGCACTTGTGCAGCAACCCGATTTTGAAACAGTGCAGACCGGAGATTTAAAAACAGTGACAGAGAGAACGCCAACAGACAAAGAAATGGCCGATATGTTATTTGCTTGGAAAGTTGTGAAGCATGTAAAGTCCAATGCAATTGTATACGCAAAAAAACGTCAGACATTAGGGATTGGTACCGGCCAGACAAGCCGTGTAGACAGTTCAGAAATTGCGGTCAATAAAGCGCAAAAAGAAGGGATGGACCTGAAAGGATCAGCAATCGCATCAGATGCTTTTTTCCCTTTTGCAGACGGAGTTGAAGCTGCAGCAAAAGCAGGCGCAACGGCCGTCATTCAGCCCGGGGGCAGTATTCGGGATGAGGAGGTAATCAAAGAGGCAGACAATAATAAGATGACTATGATTTTCACAGGCAAACGGCATTTTAAACACTGATTTTGAAATATTAAAATCTTATAAAGTTGAATTCGCAAATAGAGCTTCAAAATCGTATTTTCATCCATTGCCCTTAAATTTAACTGAAAAAGCCACGCATCTCGATGTCGGATACCTACACCCCAACAAAGACAAAATCGAAAGATTCAAAAAATCAAACCAAGAAAGGTCTTTTTGATTTTCTTTATACAGATATTGCCATTGACCTTGGCACAGCAAACACACTTATCTATGCCAGGGATCAGGGTATCGTATTAAATGAACCCTCCATCGTCGCACTAAATAATCAGAATGATCCGGTTGCTACAGGTCATGAAGCCCGCCTGATGCATGAAAAAACTCATCGGAATATTAGGACGGTCCGGCCTCTGAGGGATGGCGTTATCGCTGATTTTGAAGTAGCCGAGCAGATGATCAGGGGTATGATTAAAAAAGTGAAGATGAAGTGGTATTCCACCACCCGTCAGATGGTTGTTTGTGTACCCAGCGGAATTACTGAAGTTGAGCGGAGGGCTGTTCGTGACAGTGCGGAGCATGCAGGAGCGAAAGAGGTTTACCTGGTAGATGAGCCCATGGCTGCAGCTATCGGTATTGGTCTGGATGTGCACGAGCCTGTGGGTAACATGATTGTGGACATCGGTGGCGGTACAACAGAAATTGCTGTCATCGCTCTTTCGGGTATCGTTTATGCCCAGTCTGTACGTTTAGGCGGCGACGAATTAAACGATGATATTATCAGCTATTTCAGAAGAAACCACAATCTATTGATTGGTGAACGAACAGCTGAAAAAATTAAGTGTGAAATCGGATCGGCAGCTCCTTTGGATGAAGAGCTTGAAATGATTACAAAAGGACGGGATTTGGTGAATGGTGTTCCCAGAACGCGTCAGGTAACGTCGAAGGATGTACGTGAAGCCATTTCTGAATCAGTAAATACCATTGTAGAAGCCATTACAAAATCTTTGGAGCAAACACCACCGGAACTTTCTGCAGATATACTGGACCGGGGAATTATGCTAACCGGCGGTGGCGCTATGTTAAAAAATCTCGATAAACTGATTATGGAAACGACAGATCTTCCTGTTCACATCGCGGAAGATCCCCTCACAGCTGTAGTTCGAGGAACAGGAGCAATTCTGGAAGATATCGATTACTACCGAAGCGTAATTTCTTAAGCCTTGAACAATTAAATGCGACGTTTAGCTGATGCCAAAGATTACATCATAACTGCGCTCATTCTGCTATTCGCAACTGCATTGATGGTAAGCAGACATGACGGTGGACTGCAAAACGCCAGAAAAATATCTGTCACGGTTTTAAGCTATCTCGAGCAACCTCTATCCAACATTCGTATTTATCGGCAGGCACTTACCACTAACACTTATCTTCAGCGACAGAATATTCTCTTACAGGATGAATTATCCCGATTAAGGTCTGCAGACCAACAAAACCAAATACTTCGGGAACTTCTGAATTTGCGAGACGAGAGCGAGCATCCATTAATTCCAGTTCAGATCGTTGCTAAAGACCTTCGTGGCTTGAATAATTCATTGACTGTGAGTGCTGGAACCGACGATGGAATTCAACGAGGAATGCCCTTAATGAATTCAGACGGATTGGTGGGGCAGATTAATTTTACAGCAAAAAACTATTCGCAGGTTCTTCCATTCTCGAATTCTCTATTCAGAGTGAGTGCCCGTATTCAAAGTTCACGAGCATACGGTATTGTATCCTGGGATGGAAATTCAGAAAATGAACTGATTTTACAATACGTACCTCAAACTATTCCGGTTAACGTTGGGCAGATCGTTGAAACATCCGGTGCAAGTAATCAATTTCCCGCAGGCATTCCAATTGGTGAGATTACAGCGGTTGAGCCGGGGAGAGGTGTCGAAACTCAGACTATCTACCTTAAGGCATTTGCAGATCTTTTTACACTATCTGAAGCATTTGTAGTAGCATTTGAACCCGATACCACCATTAATCAACTGATTATACAACAAGAAAAACTGTTTTGATAAAATCAGATACTATACGATTCCTTTTAATTGGTATTGGTATTGTAGCAGTACAGATACTGCTTTTCAAAAATCTTAGAATTTTTGATGGGGAGGTAGATCTAGTACTTATTTATCTGATTTGGGTAAGCACAAAGCGAAGTAAAACAGAAAGTTTAATCCTTACAGCCATCCTCGCACTGTTTCAGGATGCTTTTACAGATTTGTGGGGATTGCATATGTTTTCGAAAAGCCTGACAGTTTTTATACTACATAGCTATTTAAATCGTATATCAGAGAACAGGTTCATTTTCTGGCAAGTATTTTTGATCATTTTGGCTATCGCATTTCTGCATAATCTTATTTTTTTAGTGCTCACAATGTTTTCTGAAGTCTATGCATCAGGTTATATATTCTGGAGTTTGATGCTGGCCGGCACTTTAATGACAGCAGTGATCGGAAGTTTCTTGCATTTAGTAAGAACGGATAGGTAGAGATGGCTAGGAGAAGAAATCCGGAACAGACAAAAGCATCCATTCGCATACTGCAGGCCGTGATTATAATCGGATTGGTTATCCTGTTTGTGCGGGTCTTTCAGCTTCAGATTGTGGATTATGAAAAGTATTCCCCGCTCAGCATGCAGAATTCCTTGCGAATGGAGATGATAAATCCTGCCCGGGGACTAATCCTGGATCGAAATGAAAATATACTTGTAGATAATCAGCCAATCTATTCTATCACAATTACGCCCGCCAATTTTGATATGGGAAAAATACCATTGCTTGCTGAATTGCTTACAATTGAAAATAATGAGCTTTTAGAAAGAATTCAGATTGCACAGGATTACTCATGGCAACGCACCTCAAGATTATTTACTGAAGTTCCTTTTGAGGTTTTTTCGAATGTTCAGGAAAATCTTTGGCAGTTACCGGGTATAGGACATCAGGTGGATAGTAAACGAAACTATCACTCAGAACTCAAAGGATCCCATATTTTTGGGTATCTGAGGGAAGCATCCAGGGAGGAATACCTTGATACAAACCATATCCGGCTGGGAGATAAAATTGGCAAAAGCGGTCTCGAATTGGTTTATGAAGACCATTTGAGAGGTGAGCTTGGAAATGAATATGTCAGGGTTAATGCTTACGGACAATCGCTCGGTCCATTTAATAATGGCGAACTTGATAACCCACCTCAAAAAGGTGGCGATTTGGTAACATCGATTGACGCCGACCTTCAAAGTTTTTCTGAGAGATTAATGAGTAATATGACAGGTGCTTTGGTTGCCTTGGATCCCCAAACTGGTGAAATATTAAGTATGGTCAGTACACCACAGTATGAGGTTTCCAGATTAGCAGGCCGAATGGATATGGACTATTGGAGAACAATTAATTTAGACCCAAAAACTCCACTATTCAACCGTGCCATTTCATCAAGACAGCCCCCCGGTTCCACTTTTAAACCTTTCATGGCACTGGTCGGTTTACATCTTGGTATTTTCAACGAAAATACGGTTCTAACCAGTCCCGGATACTATTCACGTGGCCGCCGTTATGGTGATACTGCAGATCCCGGTGATTATGATATTGAAAAAGCCATTACATTTTCAAGTAACTACTTTTTTTACTGGATGATGGACAGAGTGGCCACAGAAGGCCACTTAAATAATTGGTCCGGCTTGATACAAGACTTTGGAATCGGTCCTTTGAATGGAATTGACCTTCCGTCCGAACGGTCGGGTATTGTGCCCGATAGTTCCTACATGGATCAAACATTTGGGGTTCGGCGTTGGAGTACTGGTGACCTGATTAACCTTGGAATTGGCCAGGGGCTTATTTCTGCTTCACCCCTACAGATGGCTGTAGCCGTGTCAAGTATTGCAAATGGCGGATACAGAGTTCAACCTCATTTAATTAAACAAATTAAGTATGGTGAAAACGATATACGCTATACAAATCCTGAAAAAGTACGTATTGACTGGATTGAAGATGACCACCTCGAGATTGTGAAGCAGGGAATGAGAACTGTTGTAACAGAGGGAAGTGGCCGCTTTTATACCAACTTACCTGATATTGAGGTTGCCGGTAAAACCGGTACATCTCAGAACCCACACGGTGAAGACCACGGTTGGTTTATAGCATTTGCCCCAATAGATGATCCAAAAATAGCTGTTGCTGTGTTAACAGAAAATTCAGGATTTGGTTCAATTTCTGCCGCGCCCGCTGCAGGGCTCATCATTGAAAAATATATCAACGGTGAAATCAGCCCTCAAAGAAACTGGATACTCGAATACGTTCTGAATTTTGAACCCAGAACTGAACAAGTGGCAGAGGAGGCAGAAGACGATGCGCAACTCTAATGAATTTAACTGGCCGGTACTCTTTGCATGGGCTGGCTTGGCAACATTTGGATTGGTGGCAATATATAGCGCCACTCAGGGAGAAGTAGCACAATTTTTACCTGAGTATATACAAAATAATTTTATGCGTCAGAGTGTATGGATTGGACTCTCTCTTGCCATTTTGGTGGCCATACAATTCACATCCCCAAGAACATTTCAGGGAGTTGCTTATCTTTTTTATGGAGTGACCATCATATTAGCCATTGTAACTGTATTTGCAGGAGTTGAAGTTAGCGGAAGCCGCAGCTGGCTTTCAATATTTGGTCTTCGCTTACAAGTCAGTGAGTTTTTAAAACTTGCAACCATATTAGCCGTTGCAAACTATTTGACTCATAAACGAGACATGACTGCAAATAATGTCAAAACTGCATTCACTACAATATTTTTAATTCTTCTCCCGGCAGTTATCGTCATTCTACAAAATGATACCGGAACAGCATTGGTAATTCTTTCACTGATTCCAGTTGTTCTATTCTGGTCAGGATTACCATACGGACTATCCCTGATTATGATTTCTCCAGCAATTATTGGGTACTTCACAGTAATTGGTCTCCCTTTTGGTATTACTGCAGCGGTTATTATTGCGGTTGCCGTCCTATTTCTACAAAAGAGCAGATGGTACAGCTTATCTGTACTTGTGTTAGGCTTGGTTGTAATAGTAGGTACTGAAGTTGGCTTGCAGCATGTACTACAACCACACCAGCGAGCGAGAGTCGAAGCATTTGTAAACCCCTCACTTGATCCTCAGGGAGCCGGTTGGAACGTTCTTCAGGCTACCACAGCCGTTGGTTCGGGCGGTGTTACAGGAAAAGGATTTATGGAAGGTACACAAACACAGCTTCGGTTTTTACCGGAACAGTGGACAGATTTTATCTACTGTGTTATTGGTGAAGAGTTTGGATTTATCGGCTCCAGCATACTCTTTCTGCTCTATACGTTTCTTTTTCTACGCTTAATGACAATGGCCAGTAACCATAAACACCCGTTTGCTCAACTTGTTATCATATCTGTAACCTTTCTGTATTTTACCCACTTTGTTATAAATATTGGAAGTGCAACAGCAGTGCTGCCTATTATGGGAGTTCCGCTGCCCTTTGTTAGTTATGGAGGATCCGCATTTCTGGCAAATACCATAATGCTGGCCGTATGCCTGAACTTAGACCTCAACAAACGCTCATTCAGTATTTACAGATAAGCCCGGTTCCAAAAACTTCTTCTCTGTTCTCAACTTGAAAGATTTTCTGTGGTGCTTTGTATAACCATACTGCTGTAATCCATCGTAATGTTTGTTTGTGGGATAACCGACATTACTCTCCCAGCCATAATACGGATACTGCTCATGAAGTTGAACCATGATGTCATCTCTGTACACTTTAGCAAGAATTGAGGCCGCAGCTATCGATGCAGAGTTATCATCCCCTTTAATAATACATTTGTGCGGAATTAAAGTGTTTGAAAACCGATTACCGTCAACCAAAAGGAAGTCTGGTTCGGCTCCTCTCTGTTCAGAACACTTTATCATTGCGAGTATCGATGCTTTAAGAATATTTATCTCATCAATTTTTTCCGGAGAGCACTGCTGAACTGTCCAAAATATCGATTTCGCTTTTATCTCATGAACAAGCGACCGACGTTTTTGATCCGAGAGTTTTTTACTGTCGGTTATAGCCGGGTCGAGTTCAGTTCCGGGTTGTATAATAACGCCGGCTGCCACAACCGGGCCACACAAGCAACCTCTCCCAACTTCATCAAGCCCCATTACTCTTCTAAACCCATCCTTCCATAGTTCTGCCTCATAACGGTACATCTTCATAACTTCTATATATGCCAAACATTAATAAATTTCATTTATTTGTCAATCTGTGCAATGATTTATTCTTATTCAGAGTTTATAAAAATGTGAGCTTAAGAGAAACCAATTTTACTTATGCATTTTAAATATTCCGAGTGGTCTGATCGTTTTAATAAAAATAAAAAATCTCCCTTTGATACACTCCTAAACCTTTTTCAAGAGTTACTGTCCATAGCAGGTGGCGACGTATCACAGGCATTACGCTGGCTGAATCAACTCGATGATGAGTATGAAATTACCGATCAGTTTGAAGACGGTTATGGGCTTGGTGATTTCATAGATGATCTCAAGGAGCGTGGCTACATCGAATTCGATGATGAACAGTCCATCATGGTGCCTACCTCCAAAACAGATCGAAGTATTCGGAAAAAAGCGTTGGAAGAAATTTTCAATCAACTTAAAAAGGGATCCAAAGGAGGTCATAAAACCGTTTACAGCGGACGCGGGCTGGAGAGGCAACCTGAGACCCGATCATGGCAGCACGGAGACGACACGGCTCATATAGACGGTACAGGCACGCTAATGAACGCGCTCAAGCATACGACCCTCGATCAATTTAGTCTGAGGGAGGATGATATTGAAGTTTACAACACAGATCATTACACATCAGCAGCTACAGTATTGCTAATCGATTTGAGCCACTCTATGATCCTTTACGGTGAAGACAGAATAACACCTGCAAAAAAAGTAGCAATGGCTCTTTCTGAGCTAATCATGAACAGCTACGAAAAAGATTCTTTGGAGATTATCGCTTTTGGCAACGAAGCGTGGAAAATTGAGATCAAAGATCTGCCATATCTAAAAGTTGGCCCCTATCATACAAACACATTACAAGGGTTGCAGATGGCCCGGCACACTCTGCAGCGGAAGAAATTTGCCAATAAACAGATCTTTATGATTACAGACGGTAAACCTTCCTGTATGATTGAAAACGGGAAGTTGTACAAAAACAGCTTCGGTCTGGATCGAAAAATTGTAAACAAAGTATTAGATGAGGCGGTAAAGTGTAAACGCGATCAGATCTCCATTACTACATTTATGATTGCCCGGGATCCTTACCTCCAAAATTTTGTCAGGGAGCTGACTGAAGCAAACCAGGGACGTGCATATTACTCTTCTCTGAATGAACTAGGCGGGTATATCTTTGAAGATTACATCCGCAACAGAAGAAAGAACGTAAAATAAAAAAGGCAACTCTAAAATTAGAGTTGCCTTTCAAATTCAGTGAATTGAATATCAATTTGTTTAAATATCCAATTCCGACATCACTTCATCCGTAATGTCATACTCCTCCTGAACCTCAGGAGAAACATAAAGGATAATTACATCACCGGAAGATGTTGTTGTATTGAGAACATAATCCAATTCTTTTCTGGCTGCCACAGCATCAATCGCATCCTGAATTTGTTCCAGTAGTGGAGCCATCAATTCAGATCTCTGCTCTGCCATTTCTTGCTGAGCTTCCTGCTGCATCTGTCGAAACTCGGTATCCATTGCGTTTAAGCGTTCTTCTTCAGTTTGCCGAGCTTGCTCTGAAATCACTCCTACTTTCTGCTGGTAGAGTTCAACCTCAGTCTGGAGCTCACGCTCTTTCTCAACAAGTTCATTCTGCTTACGTTCGGCAAAATTTTGGAGACGTTGCTGAACAGCTCTCATTTCGGGCATGCGTTCCAGAACCGCTCTAGGCTCAACAAACCCAATTTTCATATCCTGAGCTTGCACCACAGGAGCAGCCATTAGAGTTGTAATTGCAATGAGAAATATAAATCCTAGTGTATATACTTTTTTCATGATAATAGAGGGTTCGTATTAGTTCTGTGTAAGTTTTTGAATGACTCGTTCTGTAATGTCCACACCGCGCTGTGATGAATAGTAAACAATCGGATCACCTGAGCTGGCCGTTTCATTGATAACAAATTCAAGTTCCAGCTCTTCCGCAACTTCACTCATTGCTGCATCAACTCTGTTTAGCAGTGGTGAAAAAAGTTCGTTTTGCCGCTGTTGAATTTGTTGCTGCATGCGATTCTCCATATTACTAAGCTCTTCCTGCCTTTCCTGGAGTTCAGCTTCACGACGACTCTGTTCTTCCTCTGAAATCTCTCCTGCTTCTGCAAGCTCAGAAAATTCAGTCAGATCATCAATCCAGACTTGGTATTGATCCTGGAATTCTGCCTGTCTTTGCTGGATAAACTGTTGAATTTCTGATTCAACCTGTTCGGTTTCCGGAAGCGCGTCAAGCACAGCGTCTGGGTTCATAGTACCCACTTTCAACTGTCCAAAAACAGTAAGAGGTAATAATATGAATAGTAATGTCAGAATTGTCTGTTTCATAAATTATGTTATTGATTAAGCGACCTATGTTATTATTTATATTCTTTAGTTTTCCATTGGCTCAAGCCCTAGTTCTAACATCACTTTGTCAGTTAGGTTCCATTGCTGGCGTACAAATAAAATTTTTGAATCTTGTGCACGATCAAATACATAATCGAAATTTTCACGTTCAGCCACACTGTTTAAGGCCTCAAATATCCGCCTTTGAATGGGTTCAAGCAACTCTTTTTGTCTTGAAAAATATTCACCTTCTGGACCAAACCTGCTTTCAATGAATTGATCAAGCTCATCGGTTTTTGCATTAATTTCTTGTAATCTTTCTTCACGCACCTCGTCAGTAAAAAGCAGCTCCCTAGCCTCAAAGTCTTCCTGAAGCTGAGCAATCTCCTCTTCCATCTCACGAATTTCCTGCCGCCAATTTTCACTCAGCAAATCAAGCTGTTGCTCTACCCCACTGTATTCCGGAATATTCTGCATAATCACATCCGTATCCACATAGCCGATTTTTTGGTTTTGAGCGTTCGACACTTCAAAACCAACCCAAAGCAAAATTATTGTGAAACAGAGAATTTTTTTCATCTCGTCACTTTTTAAAATGGTGCGCCAATATTAAACAAGAACTCCCATTCACCTGGTCTTAAACCTTGTCCTTCGTTGGAAGCGGGAGTACCGTCTAGTCTGTAACCGTAACTCAGATCAACCAGACCCAAAATTGGAAGAAAAATCCTGGCACCAAAACCGGCAGCTCTTTTCACTTCAAACGGATCAAAACCACTTAAATCATTGAATGTGTTTCCTGCATCCACAAACGCATACGGAATAAGCTGTATTTGTTCTGATGATACGGCAGGATAACGTAACTCAAGGGTATATTTATTATATACGCGGCCGCCAATCAGGTTTTGATTTGCATCAAGAGGAGAAATTACACCGTTAAATCCACCGGGGAAGCCACGCAGATCAACATTATCATTCAGGAAGTTTTGTCTTTGCTGAATTTGTGTACCGCCTAAAAAGAATCGTTGAAAATCACTTTGACCTCTGCTGCTTAAATAACCCATATAACCATACTCAGCTCCGGCACTCAAAACGAGTTTTCCGATTAATGTGTGGTGATGCTGGTATTTTGATATGATCTTATAGAACTGCTGGAATTCAGGCAGCGGCAGAGCAATCTCACCGGAAAGACTATACTTGGATCCCGTGCGCGGGGAAATTGGATTGTCCGTAGAGTTACGTTCAATTTCATGTTTAACGGTCATCAAATCTGCACGACCATCTTCAAATACTCCACTGAATCCTGCAACATTAAAATGGTTGTAAGTCAATACAGTACGCTGCTGGAAATAATCATCCGGCCATTGGAGCCTGCGACCTAAACTTACACTTGCAGAAAAGAGCTCATTTCTACGCTCCGGTTGTTGAATCCCACCAATACTTCGGTTACTGTAGTTCAAAAAGTCGTACGACAAACTAACACCTAAGGAAGTGGGTTTACCTCGCAGCCATGGCTCAGTAAAACTGAAGTTGTAGCTCTGATATCCGCGGCCGGTCACCTGTACACCAAGGGAGAGTTTTTGCCCGTCGCCTGATGGGATTGGATTCCATCCACCCGGTTCAAACATTCTTTGAACGGAAAAGTTATTAAAGTTAACACGCGCTGCCAGAATAATTCCGATTTGGCGACCGCCAAAACCACCGGAAAACTCAAAGTTATCCGTTCCCTGTGTTTCATCGAGCTGATAGTCAATATCGACAGTTTGATTCTCCTGATCGGGCTGAAGATCCGGTTGAATACCCTCCGGATTAAAATAACCTAGTTGCCCCAGCTCACGTATGGAACGTACAATTGCAGACCGGCTATAGGTCTGACCCGGTACGGTACGAAGCGTGCGCCGTACTACATCATCATGTGTTTTTGTGTTACCTGAAAACTCAACTTCCCGAATCGTGGCTATCTCGCCCTCAATGATTTCAAAATTGAGATCCAGAGAATCACCCTGCACAATTTCTAAATCCGGATAAACATCAAAGAAAAGATAACCGATGTTCTGATAAAGACTTGTAATATCCCCATCGTCGCGCCTGAACTCCAGATTCTCGTCAAATTTAGACTCATCAAATACATCTCCTTTTTGAAATCCAAAAGCATTCGTCAGCTCCTGATCGGTGTAAACGGTGTTTCCATCCCAATTAATATTCCTGACGTGGTATTGTGGACCTTCCTGAATTTCAATATCAAAAATAACGCCGTCTTTATCTCTTCTCCAGTCATCTACATAAACGGAGTCTTCCAGTACACGGACATCCCTGTATCCGTTATTTCTAAAAAACTCCAACACATTTTGTATTCCTTCCTCATACTCATCCTGAGTATATACGTGTCGCTTAAAAATTCTCCACCAGCGATCCTGCTTTATCGTGTTAAAACTTTTCCGCAATCTGCGATCACTGAACTCTTCATTACCTGCAAAATTAATTTCACGAACCTTGATTCTCTCACCCGGATCAATCTCAAACGTGAGCGATATTCTATTTCGCTCGTCATCAATTGTCTCTTCCTCTACATTTACATCGGTATTCCAGTACCCTTCCTCTCTGTAGTATCGATAGATTGTATTTAAAGCCTGCGAACGCACAGAGTTGGTTACTGCAAAGCCTGAGATTAAGTTAAGTCGTTCACGTAAATCCCTTCGATGTGATCGTTTTCCCCCAACCAGTTCAAAACCTTGCAAACGAGGTTGTTCCTGCACCTTTATGTGGATGCGCACCCCACCTGATACTCGCTCGTGCTCAATCATAACATCTGAAAACAGACTGGTACGATGAAGCCGGCGAATCGCTTCGGAGATTTCTTCACCCGGTATAGATATACGATCGCCAACACGCAAGCCACTGCTGCTAACCAGATAGCTTTCGCGAGCCGTTACCAGGCCGCTAACCGTAATTTCACGAATTTCGTATTCAAGGGAATTGATAGAAGTCGGGTCCTGAATAGTAAATGTTGTATCCTGTGCAATTACTTGATTGGCGGATAGCAACCCGATAAAAGAAAAAATAAAGCAAATGAAGAGTCTTTTGTATATGACCACGTGAGAGATAATTACTTCTTTAAGAGATAATTTTATTGATAATGGATGCGGATATCTTTTTAGTATATCCGTTTTTCACGTTCCCGTACCTACGATCACGCTTTTGATAGGAAAATATTGCCTGATACAGCTCATTTCTTCGAAAATCAGGCCAATAAGTTTTTGTAATATAAAGTTCAGAATAGGCAAGTTGCCAAAGTAAAAAGTTACTAATGCGGTATTCACCGCTTGTTCGGATGATCAAATCCGGATCGGGAATATCTGCTGTAGACAAGTAGGTGCCAATGAGCTCATCACTGATTTCATCAGGAGAGACTTTTCCATCTGCCACATCCTGAGCCACTTTTTTAACAGCTTCTGTAATATCCCACCTACCCGAATAGCTAAGTGCTAAACAGAGTTCAAGACGATCATTGTCTTTTGTTAGTTCAATGACTTCCTGTAACTGACTTTGACAAGATTTAGGCAACCGGTTGATCTGGCCGATCGACGTCAATTTAATATTATTCTTGTGCAGTCTGTCGGCCTCTTTTTTCAAAGAGTTGACTAACAACTTCATCAAACCGTTCACTTCATCAGAGGGGCGATTCCAGTTCTCCGTAGAGAATGCATACAGTGTTAAGTGGTTAACACCGAGTTGAGCACAGCTTTCCGTAATGTCCCGAACAGATTCAACACCTTCCTTATGCCCTAATAAGCGAATATTACCTTTATCCTTGGCCCATCGCCCATTGCCATCCATTATGATAGCGATATGGTTAGGTATGGAACCGGAAGATTTAACCTCCTTCTGGAGTTTCTTATCCTCTTCGCCTTGAATAGTATCTGTAAGTGTTAGTGGTTCCAATGCAGTTCTTTAATGAAGTGTTATAAGCTTTAAAAAATAGAGCTTAATGACGCGATTTTCAAGAGCCATTTAACTCCCCTCGTGCCTAATAGCCTCTTTTAGCAGCAACATTTCAATAGCTGAGAGAGCCGCCTCCGCACCTTTGTTACCTTTATCCATTCCGGCTCTTTCAGATGCTTGCTCAACTGAATCGGTTGTGAGAACCCCAAAAGCTACCGGTACGCCCGATTTCATATTCAGATCCGTTATTCCTCTAGTAACGGCATCACATACATAATCAAAGTGAGGAGTACCGCCGCGAATAACAGCGCCTATAGCCACAACGGCATCTGCGTTCAGGTGATCAATACAGTATTTACATGCAAGGGGAAGTTCAAACGAACCGGGACATCGTAAAGAGATAATGTTTTTCTCTTCTATTCCTTTAGCCTTAAGTGCAGAAACAGCTCCTTCAAGCATTTCGTCCGTTACAAAAGAATTCCATTTTGCTGCAACCACGGCTACTTTTTTACCTTTCAAACTGCTTTCCGATGCAGGTTTTATTTTTGGCATAATTTATTGATCTGTTTTAATAATTTCGCGTCTGCGGCGAGCCATTCTCTTAAGCGACATTACATGCTGACTTCCCAGCGTAACAATCCCAAAATATGGATCATAATCTTTTTTCCCCTTTCCGTGAAAGTCGCTCCCACCGGTAACCAAAAAATTATCACGCGCAGCAATTCTTGAAAACGTTCGTTGCAAGCTATAATTGTGACTCGGATGAATACACTCAATTCCGTCTAATCCCAACAACATAAGTTCATTAATTTCATCCTGTGTGTAAAGTGGCCCGGGATGTGCTAATGATAACACTCCGCCCGCCTCTTTCGCAATTTCAATCAACTCTTTTACTGTGACGTACTCAGTTTTGATGTTTCCAAGCTTTTCGGTGGATAGATACCGGATAAAGGCTTCGGCTACAGATGCAACATATCTTTTATGAATTAGTACTGCTGCTGCGTGAGGTCGACCCAGATTTCCGGGTCCTGCCTCAGCCCGCACTTCATCCATAGTAACATCCAAACCCTGTTTTTGAAGCTTTTTCACGATACGCTCCATTCGGCGAATACGTGCCCTTTTTTGATTCAAAAGCATTTTACGGAACCCTTCATTGCTTTCATCAAAGCAGTAGACCAAAATATGAACTTCTCTGCTCTTCCAAACGGCACTCACTTCTACGCCCGGTATCAGGTCAATATTTAGTTCCCGAGCTCTATCTTTCGCATTCAGATACCCCTTAATGGTATCATGATCGGTTATAGAGATGATTTTTAGTTTTTTCTCTGCTGCCTTTTTCATCAGTTCTTCTGCTGAATATGCGCCGTCAGATGCAATCGTATGTGTGTGTAAATCTGCTTTTCCCAAAATTATGGTTTTAAGACTAAGTCGTATCGCGTTCTGTCACGAATTAACTTCAATGATTGAAGAACAATATTTTCGTACTGAAGAAGAGCTTGCTCACGCTCGTCACCTTCTTTGGTTTGCGATATCCACTCTTTCTGAAGTTCATTTTCGATAAATTCCTTACTATCGTAAAGTTGGGCAATTTTTTTATCCCGCAGCAGAGCTTTCAATTCTGAAATACTGTCATCCGCACCCGTCCGTTCTTGACTCTCCTTAAAGTGTTTTTCTAAAGCTTCGAGATGCTCATCTGCTGATGTATCAAACGAAAAACCACTTTCGATCAATCTCTGAACGAAATCTCTGTAAAAATCTTCCGGCATATTTTTGGTATCCGAATTCCAGTTATTCAGCGTTTCATTTACGTAAAAGAAAATGTGATTATCTTTTGCAAGAGCGAGTTCCAGCTGCGCTGGAATATTCTCGTCCAAAGTTACATCAGGTTCTATGCCAAGCCCTCCGCGAACATCCCGGCCATTACGCGTTCTAAACATCCGGTACCCTTCACCTTCAACCGCATCTGCTTGATTTTCTACAGACTGAATACTTCTGCCGCTGGGTATCAAGTATTTCGATACTGTCATTTTTAGTGATGTATTGTAAGACAGCGGTCGTACGGTTTGCACTAATCCCTTTCCAAAACTTTGTTCACCCAGTATCACCGCACGATCCAGATCCTGGAGAGCTCCCGCTACAATTTCAGATGCGCTGGCACTACCATTATTAATCAGCACAATCATTGGAAGATCTTCAAACAGTGGAGGCTCCTCGGTAGCATAAGCTGAGTTTTGGCTTTCAAAACGACTTTTTGTCTCAACTACAGTTATTCCCGGTTCAAGAAATTTATCCACAACCTCTATGGCTTCATTTAAAAGGCCACCGGGATTGTTTCGCAGATCTAAAATGAGTCCCTCCATTTCTTTTTCACTTTCAAGGTCGAGAAGTGCCGCTCGAAGTTCTTCACCCGTTTGATGTCCAAATCGATTGAGTTGTACGTAGCCAATCGCACTCTCTGAATCCAGATAACCAGAATAACTAATATTCTTTACTTCAATTCGTTCTCTTTCAAGATTAAACGTAATCGGCCGGTCTACTCCGTTACGCATTACAACAATTTCAATTTCCGACCCAACATCACCAATGGTTAATTGCTGCACTTCCTCGGGAGTACTATCTACAATCTCAACTCCGTTAATTTTAGTAATAGCATCTCCGGGACGTATCCCTGCTTTCTGGGCGGGATATCCATCCATCGGAGCGATGACCACAATGCTGTCTCCACGATAACCTGCTTCAATTCCAATCCCGCCATATGATCCTGAGGTTAGAATTTCCATCTGTTGCTGTTCCCCTTCATTAACAAAAACAGTATATGGGTCCAACTCTGAAAGCATACCTTTTATGGCATTTTGCATAAGAGTTTCCGGCGCAACTTCATCAACATAGCGAACAGCTATCTCTTTGTAGACGTCACTAAAGATGGTAAGCTGTTTTTTGATCTGGAAAAACAGATCATTTACCTGGGTAAACGCTGTAGTAATGATAAGGAAAGCTGCAATGAGCAGTAGAAAACGTCTTTTATACACAGCCTTCATAAGTCGCCTTTTTTCATTTTATCGCTTAATTATCAGCGATTGCCCGGCATAAATTGTTGATCCGCTAAGGTTGTTTGCTCTCTGAATTTGAGAAACTGATACTCCATGTCGGCGGGCTATACTTCCTAGAGTGTCATTGCGTCGAACCGTATATCGAGTAGCATCAGATGGCGTGGTAGAGGATCCTTCAAACTGGATTGAATAGATATTTTCTCCGGATCTTTGCCGACGTTCCAGTTCCTTTTTTTGGGCGTAAGTCAAGTCTTCAATCTGGTTAAAGTAATCTCGGTGTTGGTTCGGAACATGAATGGTTAATCTCTGACCAACTCTGATTGTGTTTCCAACGCCATTCCACGAACGCACCTGCCAGGCGCGTACATCAAACCACTCTGCAACATGACCAACTGTATCACCGCTCTTCACCGTATATGTTACCGGACTGGTATTCGCAGGAGCTTGTACCTGTTGACGTGAATTCCTCTGGCTCGATCTCGATGAAGATGAGCTATTTGTTGGCCTATTTGAAGCTATTTGTTCTTGCGAACCGGGTGCTACAGGAACTACGATTCTTTGGCCTGGATGAATTGTACTGCTTAGTCCTTCATTCGTTTCAAAAAGAGATCTTACAGAAGTTCCGTATCTCCTTGCAATATAGCCCAATGTTTCTCCACTGCTCACAGTATGCATTGCAACCTCAGAAGCACGGGTATCTTGCGGAATTTCCTGATAAGCCAACAGGAATTGCTCTTTAATACCGCTAGGTATCTTCAGCGGATATTTACCGCCGGGAGGTGTAGCCCAGCGAAGGAGTTCCGGATTGTAATCTTTGATCTCTTGAAGAGTGACTCCTGCTGCTTTGGCCAGCTCTTCGAGAGGCATTAACCCATCTACTTCCACGGTATCGAAGTTGTATGGAGTTACATCAGAATCAGTATCAAATCCAAACTCGTCCGGATTCATGGCTATCATAGTAGCTGCTATGTACCCGGGAACATACCCACGGGTTTCACGAGGGAGATATGAATAAGCTGCCCAGTAGTCTTCTACTCCTCCTGCTGCTCGGATTGCGCGTCGCAGTCCTCGCGGACTTAAATTGTAGTTGGCTAAAGAGAGGTACCAATCTCCCCAAATATCATGTAAATCTCTAAGATGCTGGGCGGCAGCCCTCGTTGATTTCACCGGATCTCTTCTTTCATCAACCCACCAATTTACTTCCAAGCCGTAAACAGCTCCTGTTGCCCTTATAAACTGCCATAAACCAACTGCACTGGCCCAGCTTCTTGCCGTTGGAACCAATCCGCTTTCAATCATAGAGAGATGAATTAATTCCTGAGGCACACCCTCTTCTTCAAAAATTTCCCTCATCATTGGAAAGTAGTACTCCGAACGCTCCAACCAGCGTTCCATTACATCGGGACGACGAAGCGTATAATACATAAGATGACGATTCACGTGTTGATTTTGAATCAGCGGCACGTCGGTTTGATTAATTGTAAGATTATCGGGAAGCGCATATCCTTCTGCAATCCAGTCGTCTTGTTCCGAAAAAAGCTCTGCTTGAATTTCAAATACATCCCCTTCAACCTCGCTTCTCGCCTCTGTGATACCGTAAAATTCACTGTGCTCTGCCATCACAGTTCTATAAAGTTCAGCAAAGCGTCGATTATTCTGAACCTCAGGATAGTCATCCATCAAAGATTGAATGGAACCGAAAGCCTGATTGATATAGGTTTCTGCCTGTACCAAATCTCCCTGTATCTGCGCGTCAATTGCCAGTACCTGAATCCGATATACGTCAGATATACGTCGTAATATCTCTTTATCCAATTCGCTCTGTTCAGCTGCAACCTCTTCTCTGGGTTCATCTTGCCGGGTATCTGTTAAAGGATTGGAGTACGGCAAAAGTTTTACGGGGATTTCAATATCGTCAACTCGATTGGTGTCTTGTGCGTAAAGCGCTTGGACAACAAAAAAGGTAAGTAGCAGTAGTACAGATCGCTTCATGAAATTTGTTTAGATGTTTCAGAATTATCTAAATTAAAGATTTAATCCTTCATTCGGAATTTCAGAATTAAAATAGCAGGTAATTATTGATATGTACAGCTAACTTCTATTTGCTGTCCATTTTTGTACTATTGGCCAGCGTCTTCCACTGCCAAACGATTTAGAACTTAATTTCAGTACAGGCACAGCCTGATTCCTTTTAAATTCGTTATAATCAACAAGACGTAATATCTTATCTATCATCGATTCTTCAAAACCCTCTTCAATGAGCTCCGCCTTTCCTTTCTGGAGCTCTATGTATTGATAAAGAAGTGAATCCAGTATCTCATAATCCGGAAGACTATCACTGTCTTTTTGATCCGGGCGCAGCTCCGCACTTGGGGGCTTTGTGATGACAGACTCAGGAATTACCTCCTTGCGGTAGTAAGAACTATTAAGCCATTTTGCCATCTCATAAACTTCCGTCTTGTAGAGATCGCCAATAAGACTTAAGGCTCCGTTCATGTCACCGTAGAGTGTAGCATAACCGACTGCATATTCAGATTTATTCCCTGTTGCAATCAGAAAACTGTTAAACTTGTTAGCGTAAGCCATTAAAATTGTTCCACGAATTCTGCTTTGAAGATTTTCTTCGGCCACACCAAAATTGCTGTCTTTAAAAACAGGTTTCAGTGCCAACCTGTAATCCTCAAATATAGTTTGAATCGGAACTTCAAAGAGCTCAATTCCTAAATTTTCAGTCAGCTTTTGAGAGTCTGTAATACTCCCTTCACTCGAAAATTCTGTAGGTAAAGTTATGGCTTTCACTTTTTCGGCCGACAAAGCCTCAACTGCCAGAGTACATCCAAGAGCTGAGTCTATTCCGCCGCTCAAGCCAAATACAACATGATCTGCTGCACCCGTTTTTTCCATATAGTCCCTAAGCCCAAGCATGATGGCCTCAAACTGACGTTCCTGTTTGTTACCGGGATATATTGGCTGACTTTTACCTTTTTGAGCCAATTTCACGTCTCCGGTTTCAGGATCCAATAGTATATCGGTATAGTCCGGCTGAAAAGGTTTTGTCTTTGCAACTACTTCTCCCGTTCGTTCTATAGCCATGGAGTCACCATCAAAAACCACATCGGTATGCGCGCCTACCTGATTGCTATACAACAAAGGCAAATTCAGATTTTTTGCATGATTCTGCAGCATTCTTACGCGGTTTTGATGTTTCGTATTTGTGTAAGGAGAAGCTGAAACATTAATAATTACATCTGCACCCAATTCTTTTAACTCCAGCGCCGGATTCACCGGATAAGTGTGGTACTGCACTTCATTTTCGTTGTACCAAATATCTTCACAAATGGTAACACCAAGTTTAACACCCTCAAACTCCAGGCATTGAAACTCTTCGTTGGGTTCAAAATAGCGGAGGTCATCGAAAATATCGTACGTGGGCAACAACGTTTTGTGAACCGTTCCCAGCAGTTTTGCCTTATGAGCCAATAAAGCAGAGTTGAACATCTTTCTGCCATATTTACTTTCATTTGGAGTAATAGAGCCAAAAAGAAGAGCGGTTTTTCCAGTTGATTCTATTATTTCACGGTTTACTCTGTAGCACTCGTCGCGAAATCCCTCTTCTTCCAGCAAATCTTCTACCGGATAACCCGTAACGGTCATTTCAGGAATTATCAGAAGGTCTGTCTCATCTTTTTCTGCCCGTTGAAGAGCTTCAATAATGAGAGATTTATTTCCAGTAAGGTCGCCGACCGTTGGATTTAACTGTTCAACTCGAATTTTCATTACTGCTTTTGATATACTTTTTCACCGGCAACCCAGGTCTCCAACACTTCTGTTTGCCAAATTTCAGATGCGTCTACTTCAAAAATATCTCTGTCAATCAGTATGAAATCCGCCCATTTCCCGGTCTCAAGAGTTCCCAAAACCTCTTCTTGGTGAGCAGCATAGGCTGCATCTCTCGTAAAAATTCTCAGAGTTTCTTCGCGGCTGAGCCGGTGCTCGCTGTACCAGCCTCCCGGAGGCATTCCACCGTGATCCTGACGGGTAATTGATGAATAAAGTCCATAGAACGGATTAACATCTTCTACCGGGAAATCTGAACCGCCTGCAATCACCGTTCCCTGATCCAGAAATGTCTGCCACGCATAGGCGCCCTCCATTCGCTCTGACCCAACCCGATCTTCTGCCATATTCATATCACTGGTGGCGTGTGTTGGCTGCATAGATGCTACGATGTCCAATTCAACAAATCGGGGGATGTCGTCCGGGTGAACAATTTGGGCATGCTCAACCCGATGTCTTAAATGTGACTGATCTCCCAACTCCTCTTTTGCATTTTGAAACGCATTCAATACCTGTCGATTGGCTGCATCCCCAATTGCATGGATATTCATTTGAAAACCATTTGATGCACCTTTAAATACCATCTCATTCAGCTCTTCCTGATTGTAGAAGAGCAATCCGGCGTTTCCCGGATCGTCATGGTAGTGATCCAACATAGCTGCACCTCGACTCCCCAATGCCCCGTCTGAAGAAATTTTCACACTTCGTAGTGCCAGCATATCATCCGCATAGCTCTCTATCGGACCATTCTGCGCCAATTGATCAAACGTATCACCGGTTCCTCCAACCATGGCATAAATTCTTGTGATAAGTTTTTCCTCGTCCGCAAAATCCTTATACATCTCCCACGTATCCACGTCAACTCTTGCATCGTGGACAGAAGTTAAGCCGTGTTTGGCCATTTCCTGCAACGCAAGTTCAAAAGCCTGATTATTTTCATCTTCTGTTCTTGAAGGAATGTGCTCTCTAATATAGTTCATGGTTGCATCCACAAAAATCCCTGTGGCATCACCAAATTCATCCCTGACAACTACTCCGCCCTGAACATCCGGTGTATCCCGGCTAATTCCGGCAATCTCCATTGCCCTGCTGTTAGTCCATGCGGCATGTCCATCAACGCGGGATAGGTATACCGGTCGATCAGGAACAACCCGATCGAGGTCCTCCGCAGTTGGAAATTCATTTTCCTCCCACAATACCTGGTTCCAACCACGTCCCTGAATCCATTCTAAATCCGGATTATCTTCAGCGTATTGCCCGATTATCTCAAGTGTTTCCTCCAGCGTGTCTACTCCCTGTACATCCACGTCCAATTGTTGATATCCAAGTCCCATCACATGAGTATGAGCGTCAATCAGTCCCGGAATCAGCGTCTTACCTTCACCGTCAATGAGATTAAAACCCTTCATATCCTGCTGCAGATCAGTCAATGGGCCTTTTGCAACTACTTTCCCATCCTGAACAGCTATCGCATCAAACGTAACCAGTTCCAGGTTATCACCGGCTATGGTGTACCCGTTAATATTGTGCATTATAAATCCGTCTTCCTGGGTTGAACAGGCTGCAGTAAACAGGAGCAGTACGGCAAAAAAAGTTAGTTTTAAATTAATCATAGCTGTTTAGGTATAGTTGGCGTAAATGATTATGCAATAATTAGTTAGTTACTGAACGCTTTTGAAGTAGCTTATCTCATTCTCTAAATAGCGTCCTGTTTTAAGCTCATCCACTAAAAATTCCGGAACTACATGTAGAGTAGATAAATCATCGACAGGCTTAAAACAAACCTCGTGAATAAGCTGTTCATTTTGAGAGTGCTCCGGATCACTCCCTGTTACTAATTTACCGGTAAAACTTTCCGCCAAAAAGTAGAGCTCCAAAGCGTGATACGGTTTATCAATAAATTCATGAATATATCTGAGTCTTAAACCGGAAAGAGTAATCCCTGTTTCTTCCTCACATTCTCTTTTGAGTGCCTGTTCTGCCGATTCTCCGGGTTCAACACCTCCTCCCGGCGGTATCCACACAGGAATTTCCCGAGTAGGTACATTCTGCTTAACCAATAAAACGTTGCCTTCAGAAATAAGCAGACCGCACGATCTCACCCTTATCATATTTGAATACGGATCTGAAGAGTTCAAATCGAAGTTTTTTCGGTATGACTGCCTGTAGATACGGCACTATTCTCCAAAGCTGCTTTCACAAAAGAAACGAATAGCGGATGGGGATCATAAACGGTACTTCTCAACTCAGGATGGAACTGTACACCAACGTACCAAGGATGATTCTCCAGCTCAATAATTTCAACCAGATTTCGCTCGGGATTTACACCCGAAACAATCAGTCCGGCGTCAATAAGCTTTTGCCTAAGTTCGTTATTTAACTCAAATCGATGACGATGGCGTTCTTCAATCATCTCTTCATCATAGGCCAACATCGCCTTTGAACCTTCCGAGAGTTTACAGTCATATTTACCCAGACGCATTGTACCGCCTTTTTCCTGTATGTCTCGCTGATCCGGCATAAAATCTATAACCGGAAATGCCGTAATTTCGTCAAACTCTGTACTGTTTGCACCTGACATTCCTGCTATGTTTCGAGCAAATTCTATAACTGCGCACTGCATTCCCAAACAGATCCCCAGCATTGGTATCCCATTTTCCCGGGCATGTTTTACAGCTGCAAGTTTACCTTCAATACCACGTCCCCCAAATCCAGGTGCAACTAAAATAGCAGATGCATCGTCAAGCTCTTTTTCAACATTCTCTTCTGTCAAATCATCCGATTGGACCCATTGAATATCAACCCCGGTATTGTTCATCGCCCCACCGTGTATCAAAGCTTCAACGATGGATTTATATGCATCATGATGTTCCACGTATTTCCCGACTAAGGCAATTTGAATTCGCGTTTCGGGGTGCTTGATTCGTTGAACAAATTCAGTCCACTTCGTTAAATCCGGATTTTTTGTAGGCAGACCCAGTTTTTCAATCACTCGTTCGTCCAACCCCTCTTCGCGCATCAAAAGCGGTACTTCGTAGATAGACTCAGCATCGAGAGATGCTATAACATCTTCGTTATCTACATTACAGAATTGAGCAATTTTGCTCCGAATAGAGTTGTCCAGATCATATTCAGATCGGCAAACCAAAATATCGGGACTCAGTCCACTTTCCGATAAGGTCCTTACGGAATGCTGCGTTGGTTTTGTTTTCAACTCTCCTGCGGCAGCTAAGTATGGCACCAGAGTTAAGTGAATGGAGAGAGTATTTTTTCTGCCTACGTCGTATCTCAATTGGCGCATGGCTTCTATGTAGGGCAAACTTTCAATATCACCAACTGTGCCACCTACCTCTGTAATTACTACATCGTAGTTATCACTCTGGCCAAGCCGAAGAACGTGAGACTTAATTTCATCTGTGATATGCGGAATAACCTGAACCGTTTTCCCAAGATATTCACCCTTTCTCTCTTTGGTGATTACATCGTAATAAACACGACCGGTGGTAACGTTATTATCCTGTGAGGTTTTTACATCCAGGAAACGTTCGTAGTGTCCCAGGTCGAGATCCGTTTCAGCTCCGTCGTCCGTAACATAGACTTCCCCGTGCTCGTATGGGTTCATTGTTCCGGGATCAACATTAATGTAAGGGTCCAGCTTTTGAATGGTTACCCGCAATCCCCTGGCAACCAAAAGCCTGCCAAGTGAAGCGCAAATAATACCTTTACCTAAAGATGACGTTACGCCGCCTGTTACGAAAATATATTTTGTAGACATGTATGATGGGAGCTTGTTGTGGGAAAACAGAAAATAGGAGGCTTCCACATGCCATTCAAACAAAAAAGGAAAAAGAACCCGAAAATTTTGAAAAAGTATAAAAAAGCTCTTCTGTCACATAAAGCTTGCCCTTTCTAGCTAACAATTCTAACCACTTTTATTATGATTTTAGCTAAGCCGGATTCAGAAATACTTAATTTTGAGAATTAATTACCCTGCGAATTGCCTGATTTATCAGACCATCGATAGACCCTTCATTGGCGGAGGTAAAGTAGAACAGAAATACGCCGGTCATACAGGAAACGCTTCCAAGAATACTTAAAATTGCAGAAAACCACATGGGAGAGATCATACCCAAAATGGAAATTACAATAATTGTCACTCCAGTTATGATTTGTAACGTTGCAGCAACATACGATACAAATGCTTCAACACTGCCTACCAAAAGCTGTGATTTATCAGAAAATGAACTGTTTGAGCTATCTGTTACAAATTTAGAACCTTCTACCCCTTCTGATTTATTTGAATTGTCGATCATTTTATTGTCTATTTAATTGAGAACACATTACCATTATACAAACTGTAACTAATTAACAAAATATTTCACCGTATACGTGCAGAATTCTAATCATTTCATTTACGGAAGAAACCCTGTAGAAGAACAACTCCAGCAGAGTGCCGAAAATGTAGATAAAATTTATCTTAGAAAAGGAATGCAACATTCTCAGGTTGCAAAAATACGTGATCTTGCATCTAAAAACCGCATTCCTGTTGCTGAAGTTCCCGGTAATAAACTCTACGATCTTGTGGGAGGTGTAAACGATCAAGGTATTGTAGCTTCGATCTCACAAGCTGAATATCAGGAATTTGAAGAGTGGCTCGAAAATTTCAACCCGGATGTAAATTCAGCTGTACTGCTTCTGGATGAAATTGAAGACCCGCACAATTTTGGAGCAATATTAAGAACGGCCGCAGCAGCGGGTATCTCCGCAGTCATCGTTCCAAAACACAGGCAGGCTCCGGTAAATGCTGCCGTATTTAAAACAAGCGCCGGAACTGCCGGTCGTATTCCCATAGTGAGAGCTGTAAACCTAAATCAGGCTATCCTTTCGCTGAAAGAACATTCGTTTTGGATTGCCGGACTTGATCAGAATAGTGACACCATGATATGGGATCAAACTTACGATGTACCCATGGCGTTTGTAATCGGAAATGAAGGACGCGGAATGAGAAAAAAAACAGGAGAGCACTGCGACTTTCTGCTCTCCCTGCCAATGATGAATAACGTTGAATCTTTAAATGCTTCCGTAAGCGCCGCACTGGTTTGCTATGAGTGGAAGCGCCAGAAAATAGAGTCTGAAAAGTAAATTTCTAACGCTTCCCGAATCCTACCTTTATTCTGATCGCGGATAGGTGATAATGAAAGCACCGTAATCCGAATCAAGATTCTGCAGCATACTATTCGCGTTGCGATAGCTTTGAAATGAGCCTAACAGTACACGATTTAAACCATCATATTGGTGAATAATTACTCTAAGGTCTTCACGCTCCAACCGGTCGCTAAGCTCTTCAGCCAGCATGGCTCGCATCTCTTCAGCGGTCTCACGATTTGAAAATGAAAAAACCTGAACGTAGTGCCCCGGATCAGGCTGATCCGTGATAAGACTTTGTCGTTCTGCTTCTGCCTGGGCCTCCATCTGCTTTTGCCGCTGCTCGGCTCTCCACTGTTCAGCAAATTCCCGGTTTTCGTCCTTTTTCTGCATCATGTCACGAAATGCCTCATCAACCATTTGCTGCAGATTCTGTTCTCTCTCCTCTTTTTCCTGCAAATTTTCAGGCTCCGGTGCCTCTTCCCTAATCACTTCCTCCTCAACATCCCGTTCTTCCTCTACACCCATATCAGCTGTGGTTGAAATTTCGAACCTTGTATCACGAGGTGGCGGCCACGATGCCAGCTTGGTACCGGATGGTCCAAAATTAATTCTAAGTCCAGCACTAACTGCTGCAAACTGATCGGAACTACCCTGTCCTGAAAAACCGTCCAGCAGATCGCCTCCTGCAGCGTTATAGTCGTACTGAATAAATAGATCTGCACCGGGGAAAAGATAAAAGTTCATTCCGGCTCCAACTGTACCCAGTAGTGAGAGATCGTCGGAATCGAGGTCAGCAGTTTGAATCTGGCTGTGTATCATTCCTAAACCAAAAGAGATGTATGGATTCAAAAATC
Organism: Rhodohalobacter sp.; assembly: GCF_041686455.1. Lineage (NCBI taxonomy): Bacteria > Pseudomonadati > Balneolota > Balneolia > Balneolales > Balneolaceae > Rhodohalobacter > Rhodohalobacter sp. The sequence goes on along the minus strand of NZ_JAWLDW010000008.1, from coordinate 4,740 downwards.
GAGAGTTCAGATTAAACAGCCCGTTCATGTTGGTTACTCCTTTTACGGTTGCGTAAAAGAAGTCGTTTTCAAAAGCCGGGTCAAAATCATATTGGTTAGAAAACTGGCCAAACTGAATACCTGTATCAATGGACCAAGTCGGATTGAATGCGTATTGGAAACTTCCCCCATAAAACGACTGGCGAAAAGATGGTACGTTAAAATTACCGGCTAGCTGGCCAATCATTCCATCTCCTCCGGACCCGTAGGTAACTCCTGAATTTAAAGTAAAACTGACTTTTTTCGGATTATCTTCCTGAGCCTGAACAGACATTGGAACAGATATGACGAGCAGAATGACTAAAGTAAATGCCATTCCATAAATATTAATTTTTGAAATCATAACTCCCCTATTAATGGTTTTATATTACCTGTAGATGTAAATCAAACAACGCTATACCACTATCAGAGATAATACTAAATTTTGATAGAATATCAGACTCATTTGTCTATGTTCATCAATCATACAGCAAATACGGCAGCCTCTTTGTTTTAAACTCTTCTGTGTTAAAATCCAAAGTTAAAGGATCCAGCTCTCCTGAAATCACCTTGTCGATCTCCCGTGTACCGGCAAGGTTGTACAGAAAGTTATTAATCTCTGCATCAGGAGTTGCATTAACCAAGGTTGTAAATAGCTTAAGGCCGATTCTGACCGGATCAAAATCGTAGCCATTCACCTTCACCTGAATGCCAAAACTTTCTAAATCCATATGTTTTGGTGTAGCAGCTGCCCCGGGTATAGATCGTGGGGTAAAGGTCAGCGAATTAATCTGAAGCTGATCCGTAATCTCATTTAATGCTCGAATGGAGTCGGCTTGCAGTTCTGTCTCTGGATCTCCCAAAATCAGAAATGGCTGATCGGTACCTCGTCCTTCACTCATACTCGTCCCTTCAAAAAAGACGGTGCCGGGATAGAGATAAGCCTGTTCAAACATAGCCAGATTGGGTGAGGGTGCGATCCAGTTCAGACCGGTATCTGGCCATAACATATCACGGCTCCACCCATCCATTTCTATTATTTTTAGATCAGGAGCATTAACAAACTCCAACCACTCTTCCCCGGCAATCATTTGGGCCATCTCACCCATTGTTAAACCGTGAACGATAGGTATCGGATAGGGTCCTACAAATGACTTAAACTCTTCTTCCAGCATCCAGCCGCTAACATGTTCTCCACCCAGCGGATTGGGCCGATCGAGTACCCAAACCGGAACCTCCGACTCTGAAGCCGCTTCCATCACCAACCCCAGTGTAGAGATGTATGTGTAAAATCGGGCTCCCACATCCTGCATATCAAAAATCAGGATATCCACCGCTTCGAGCATCTCAGCGGTAGGTTTTCGGGTTGAACCGTATAGAGAAAAAACCGGCAGTCCGGTTTCCTGATCAATCCCATCTTCGATAATTTCGCCTGCACCGGCCTCACCCCTGAAACCGTGTTCCGGAGCATAAAGCGCCTGAACATTCACTCCTCTTGCCATCAGTGTATCCAGCATATGGGTCTCTCCGATTCTGGCAGTTGGATTCATCACCAAACCAACTCGTTTTCCATCCAGTTCGTCCAAATGGTTTGCAATCAGCGTTTCCGCTCCTGTTTGAACAATTTCTTGTTCGACAGGTTCTTCCGTAACACAAGAAGTGAAAGAAACCAGAGACAATAAGAGAGTAACTGTTAATAGTGTGTAGATCAGTCTGAGCATTATACTTATATAGAATTAGATTATTTTATGACCCTGAGTTTAATTAGTGAAAAAGTCTCCCCTAACAAGGGGCTTCGAGCGTTAGCGACACGTGAAACGAAATTTAGAGGGTGTCCACTGAATTTCGCAGTAGTCTGATGAACATCCCTCTATCCCACTCACATACAAGGATGGCTTCCATTATCAAATGTAAAATCGAACTTAGGATTTTAGTAAAAAAAGAAAATCCTGCCGCTATTTTACAGATTTTCTTTCCGAAACAAAAAAGGGCGAAGCTTCCACTTCACCCTTTCTTATTACTGTCTATAGCTAATTAGGCCTGATTTGCCACAACCTCTGATTCGGCAAAAAAGTAAGCTGCTTCAATTTTTCCGTTTTCAACTGAGTCTGAGCCGTGTACGATGTTTTCGCCCAAACTGTCGGCAAAATCTGCACGGATGGTTCCCTCTTCAGCTTCTTCGGGATTTGTAGCACCGATAAATTTTCTGAAATCTTCTATTGCGTTCTCTTTTTCAAGAATCATCGGTACACAAGCACCGCTGCTCATGAAGTCAACAAGCTCACCAAAAAACGGGCGCTCTTTGTGAACCGCATAAAATCCGCCTGCTGTCTCTTTAGTTAGCCGGGTCATTTTCATTGCAACGATTTTAAATCCTGCTTCCTGAATACGACGTGTAACTTCGCCTATCAGATTCTTGCGTACACAATCGGGTTTCAGGATTGTCAAAGTTCTTTCTACAGCCATTATTTTGATCTTTTTTGTAACAATTGTCGGTTTTAGTTCTCCTTTTACTACACGCAAAGATACGGGATACTTATAAAAATCACGATTAATTCTGAGGGTACTAACTAACCAATGATCGACTACAATTTCTCTTATAGCTGGCAAGTAGAAAGCAGCTCAACTCCTGAGCAACTTTGGCCGATTCTATCCGATACCAATCGGCTGTTCAGAGATTTGGGAGAGTTACCTGTAGAGCAAACCAACCTCACCCAAAATAACAGAAAAGGGTATCGCGAACTCACGTACGAACCTCTTCACAGGACAGATATGTGGGAAGAGGAGCCGTACCAATGGGAAAAACCGTATCACCTGAGCGTGAAACGAAACTATAAGTCGGGTTACTTGAAAGATCTGCTTATCTCGGTAGACATCAGCCCGATTGAGCAGGGAAGTGTTGTTATCTATCGATTTCGTGGAGAAACCCGACGCCTTACCGGATACATGTACATTAAGTGGAGATTTAACAGCCGGTTTAAATTCCGTCTCCGCAAGCTTGTACAATCATATGATCAATCCATTTCAGAGAATTTTATATCTACAAGAAAAAAGCAACGCTTCGCGCTGTCAAAACCGAGGCGATGGGATCATTTTATTGATCAACTGAGTGAAATAAGCAGGGAACGGGAAATTTCAACACTGCTGATTAAAATGATTCAAACAGGTAATGAATCAGATCTTAAGCAGATGAATCCACAGAAGTTAGCCACCCTTTGGAATAAGCCACTCTCCTCTGTTCTGCGAGTCATGCTCTTTGCATCAAAAATGGGCATACTGAATTTTAGTTGGAATATCCTCTGCCAGCACTGCAGAACTAATGTAAAGAACATAAAGAAGCTGAAAGAGATTACCGACCCGGTTTACTGCTCTCAGTGCGAAGAAGATTTCAACGTCGATTTCCACCAGGGATTGGAGCTAACGTTCCAGCCACATCCGTTAATCCGGAAAATTCCTAATAAAACTTATTGTTTTGGCAATCCGGCAGAGCAATATCACTTGGACCTGAACATAACCCTCAACCCGGGCCAAAAAAGGTTTGTAAAGATCAATCTGATTGAAGGCCGATACAGAATCTACTCAGATAAAAGTGAAGAAGTTATTCAGGCTGAGGTTGATGAAAATGGCCTCAGTAACGCCACTATTCACTTCAGGAAAGGTCGATCGATGACGGATAAGGTCCATCTTTCCACTGCCCCCAATCTGATTATTCACAACCAGACAGATGAAGTGATGATCATACGGTGTGAAAACGTAAACAAAGAGAAATTCACCGTTTCTGCTGCTGAAGTGAGCTCCTGGCAGCTTTTCAGAAATCTTTTCCCGGAAGAACTTATTCGGGATAAAAAGAAATTAAACGCTGAAAATCTGACTATCCTGTTTACAGACCTTTATAACTCTTCCGACCTGTACCGAAAAGACGGGGATGAATCTGCAATCGGTGTAGTAATGAATCATTTTGATGTGCTTGAACAGGCCGTTATTGAGGAGCGCGGGGCCGTTGTAAAAACCATCGGCGATTCCGTGATGGCTATTTTCCCAAAACCTGCCAATGCCGTAAGAGCCTTTTATAAAGCAGATCAGATATTTAAAGAGAACACCGATCACGTTCCTCCTATTGAGCTAAAAGGCGGAGTTCATACGGGCGACTGTATGGCTGTTACTTTAAATAACAGAATTGACTATTTCGGTAATACCGTGAACGTGGCTTCAAGGCTGGTCGGTTTTGCGGGTGGATCTGAGGTTGTTATTTCATCTGAAGCGTACAGCTGCAGAGAACTGAAAGATTATGTACAAACCAGAGAGCATTCACTCAAAAAACACTTCCGTGAAGTGACATTTAAAGGATTTGAAAACGAGTCATTTGAAATCCTGCAGATGTCGCACAAAGAAAGCCCTCTCCGGCTTGTTGTTTAATTAAAGCCGTCATTAAGCCTTCCTTTTTGACGATTCCTGAAGTTTACGCTCCATACTTGCCTGACAAATGATATATTTATAAAAGATTAAAACGTTTTCATGAATATAAAATGACAGATCTTTTATGAGTAAAGAAGATGAAGTTGCCAAACCCCACCCCAGCATAGCATCCCATACAACCCCAATGGGTGAGAAAAAACGAATTGGTCTGGTTGCACATGACTATCGCAAGCGCGATCTCATTGACTGGGCCGATTATAACCGTGATATTCTCGAAAAACATGAACTTTTTGGTACCGGAACCAC
>NZ_JAWLDW010000065.1:1763-14678 GCF_041686455.1 Rhodohalobacter sp. | reverse complement strand
AACTATGAACTCCAAATGTTCAGTCGTCCGACGAGTACCATAGCTAATCTTTATTCCCTCAAACCGGGGGATGTCTCGACTACGCTCGACAAGACAGGTAAGCGTGGGGGGATATAGCGCGGCGTATGAGGTTCCGAAACTGAAAATGATTTAGTTTTTCGCCGCGATAAAACGCAGTTACAAATTACCCACACGGCGTGTGGCGGTGTGATGAATTTTGTTTTACTGGTAAGCCGGATCCGCCGCAATTATAACAACTGGATGCTGTCATGTCGAGCTGAGACCTTCTTTTGGGACGAAGCCGAGACATCTGCTTGTTAAGGCTATTGATTTAAGTATTTTCTCAATCGAACTCGACAGTCGAGTACTCATCAGCAGGGCAGAGGTTGGACGTTGTTCCACTCGACGGTCGAGGAGTTAGTTACAAACTCAACCATGGGAACTTCTTGAAGTTTGGTTTTCTCTTTTCTAAAAATGCTTTTCGTCCCTCTTCAGCTTCATCGGTCATATATGCCAGACGAGTGGCTTCGCCCGAAAATACCTGTTGTCCAACCATCCCGTCATCCACCAAATTGAAAGCGAACTTGATCATGCGAATGGCGGTTGGACTTTTTCCAAGAATCTCCTGAGCCCATTCAAAAGCGGTCTCCTCCAGCTGCTCATGAGGAACCACTTCATTTACCATTCCCATTTCATACGCTTCCTGTGCCGAATAATCTCTTCCTAAGAAGAAGATTTCGCGAGCCCGCTTTTGCCCCACTTGTCGTGCGAGAAGTGCTGAACCGAACCCGCCGTCAAAACTTGCTACATCGGCGTCTGTTTGTTTAAAGATACCGTGCTCCTTACTGGCAAGCGTGAGGTCACAAACCACGTGCAGGCTGTGTCCGCCGCCTACTGCCCACCCGGGTACTACACAGATTACAATCTTGCTCATAAATCGGATGAGCCGCTGGATATCGAGTACATTGAGGCGCTGAACGCCATCCACTCCTTCATACCCCTGTTTGCCGCGTACTTTCTGATCACCGCCGGAGCAAAATGCCCAGCCGCCATCTTTTTGTGACGGGCCCTCACCGGAGAGTAAAATCACGCCGATTGATGTGTCTTCCCGGGCATCGATCAGGGCCTCTTCTAATTCAAACAGTGTTTTCGGGCGAAAGGCATTTCTCACTTCAGGACGATTAAACGCGATACGGGCTACACCATCTCGTTTTCTATAGGTGATATCTTCGTAATTTTTTACAGTTTTCCAGTCAGACATAGTGTTCAGTAATAAAAGTTTTTAAAATTTGAATCCAAATATCAGGCTGATCGGTATGTACCCGGTGGCCGGCTTTCTCAACAATCTGAAATGTTGAATCATTGCACTGTTTCGAAATCGATCTCATCCGATCAACGTACTTCGTGTCATTTTCTCCGGCAATAAGATAGAGAGGGAACTGCACATCTTGCAACTTATCACAAACAGTCGGCATGGAACCTGCTCCAAAACCTCTTAGTGATACAGCCAAACATTCAGGATTCTGATTTTCCATAATTGTTCGATAAAATTTCTTTGCATCATCAGGTGTATGCTTGAAAAGCGGCAAATTCACCCACTCGTTGAGAAACTTATCAAAGTTGTTCAGTATCGATTCTGCACGGAGTTCATCAACGGTAATACGCTCTTTTCTCTCTTTTTCTGTGCTTAAACCGCAGTGCGTGCTTTCAAAAATGGCTCCATCAAAAAGATATGGATGCGAAGTGATCAGCTGAAAAAGCAGCCTGCCGCCCATGCTGTATCCGAATGCAAAAAGTTGATCAAAAGAGAGCCGTTCCAAAATAGATTTAAGCTGGACAACTTGTCGATTTGCGTGAAATAGCTCTTCGTTAGGTGGAGTTTCAGTTGATCCATGACCTGCAAGATCAATAGTGATTGGATTGCAAAATGACTTTATATCTTTAATCCTGGGATCAAAGACTTTTTCCGATCCCATAAAGCCATGAAATAGAATCAGGTGAGGAAGAGAAGGTTCAGACTGGTGGATTGTTAAATGATATGCAACTCCGTCAGCATAAAGTTTCATTTACATCTCCCAAAGTGTGCGTCTTAATCTCATACTTTCGTCAGGGTCAGTTACATATTCAATAATGTGACACCCACTTATACTGTTTGGCTCAATGGACTTCATTTCATCTTTTGAGCGAACCCTATCGAATGGAATACGATGAGCTTCAGCCAGCTTTTGAATATCGACGTTTTGCGGAGTTACAAAATAGTCCTGAAAGTACTCCTGATTTTCAGAAACCGGAAGCATCTTGAAGATATTTCCGCCACCATTGTTGATTACTGCGATAATGAACGGATGCTGAATCTTTTTAAGACTCAGAAGTGAATTGGAATCGTGCAGAAATGCGAGATCTCCCGTGATACAACATGTGGGCTTGTCTGTAGAGCTGGTAATTCCAATAGCTGTTGAGGTGATGCCATCAATTCCCGCTGCCCCGCGATTTACAAAGATATTGGTTTTCGACTCACCAAACATAGCCATGTCGCGCGGTATGAAAGAATTAGAGAGCATTATATTCCAATCGTTTTTCAGGTTTTTTGATAAATGATGAAAAACGTGTCCGTCCGTTAATGCTTCAGTTTTTTCTATAGATTCATTGAGCCGCTCATTGGCAGATTGATCCATTTCCATCCATCGTGCAGGCCAGTCCGGATTAGTTTTAAATTTGATGTTGTCAAGATCAAATTGATCAGAGGGTTGACACTCAATTTTGTGGGTCACGCTCATAGCATGGTCCTGAGTAACACTTCTGGATGAGAAGTGGATAACAGGTATATCTGACCATTCATCCAGCGCAACGAGCATCGATTTGGTGAAGGGTTGATCGCCAAAGCGAAGAGTTAAATCGGGTTGAAGCGATTCTCTTTTCTCTTCTGATCTCAGAAACTGTTCATATCTATGAATCTGAAATTCACTATTTGAAAATCCACTCCCGGGCTCTGCTATAACCGGTGAGTTTAACCGTTCAGCAAAGTCTTTAATTTGATTTGTGAGACGATGGTTTGAATTAGCAGGACCGGCAACAATCAGAGGTCTCTTAGACTCAGTTATCAAGTTTATGATATCTTGATGTAAACGTATTGTCCGTTGAGATACTTGATTACCGGATTTAAATTTCTCATTTGAATAAGATTCAGAGAGTTGTTTTTTCTCAAATTGAATCTCTTCTGAAGTTGGCTCAAGCGGCTTTCTAAAAGGAAAGTTTAGGTGGGCCGCCCCGCCGAGATCAATAGAGCTTTCAACAGCTTGTTTTGCAGCATATCGGAGTCTTGTCAAATCAGCACGATCAAAGCACGGTTCTCCGGCTTCGTGGAAAAAGACGGCTTGATCACCGTATAACTTGATCTGATCTACGGTTTGTGAACTTCCGATGCCTCGTAAGTTTGGAGGACGGTCGGCTGTAAGAACAAGCATTGGCACACCGGACTCCTTCGCCTCGGTGATAGCCGGCAGATAGTTGGCCGCAGCTGTGCCGGAGGTGCAGATCAAAACTGCGGGAATTCCGGTAACTTTTCCAATCCCCAGCGCTATAAATGCAGCGGATCGCTCATCAAGGACGATCTGTTTTTTAATTCCCGGATGTATCGCTGCAGCAGTTGTGAGTGGTGTAGACCGGGAACCGGGTGAGATGATGGCATGCTCAACTTTCTGTTGATAGAGAGAATTAAGAAATTCGGATGACCACCGGAGATGGCTATTCATAATGGTGGTGTGCTCCGGTTAATGAATCCATCATCGGCTTAAATTTCAGCAGAGTTTCCTTCCACTCTTTTTCCGGATCGGAATCAGATACAATTCCACAACCGGCGTATAATGTAGCTCTGTTTTTGTGGAGCAACGCGCTTCGTATAGCAACAGCAAACTCACCGCATCCGTTTAGATTGAACCAACCGATAGGAGCAGCATACCAGCCTCGGTCTAGCTGTTCAATTTCGTGAATGTGAGATACGGCATCTTCCCTTGGGAATCCGCCAACTGCCGGAGTGGGATGCAGTTCACGAATCAGGTCATGAATTTGAACCCCTTTTTTAATAGACGCCGAAATTGGGGTAAAAAGATGCTGAACATTTTTAAGTTTTTTGATCTGAGGACTGTTTGGATGATCAATTTTTTCGCTGAGAGGCTCCAGATTTTCCTGAATTGCTTTTACCACAAACTGATGTTCTTCCCGGTCTTTGCTGCTCATCAGAAGATCGTTTGCCAGAATTTCATCTTCCATGGCGCTACGTCCACGCGACGTACTGCCGGCCAATCCTTCCGTCATAAAAATCTGATTTCTAAATGAAGCAAGACGTTCGGGTGTAGCGCCGATAAAGGCTGTCTCGGAATCTTTTTGAATCATGAAATTAAAGCATTCCGGATACCTCTGACGCAACTGATGTGTAAGCAGTGTGAAAATCGGCTTGTGGCGAGACTCAACTTCTACAGATCGAGCCAGTACAATTTTTTCAAATTTCTGACTTGCAATCATTTTTCGTGCCATTTCCACCTTTTTAATCCAGCGGCCTTTATCCTCGGGTGACTGCAGCGTACAGAGAATTGAATTTTTGGAAGTCTCTTTAATACTTTGATTCTGAAGCTTTCCGGAAAGATTTAGAAAATCGGTGATGCGACTGATAATTTCCTGATAAATCTCATCGGGTGTATAACTATTTTTATCAATTGTGAGAGTAAGCAGATGCAGTTTGCCGTTGCGAATAATCATCCACTCCGGCAAAACGAACCTTGCACCTCCAAACTTTTTCCATACGTTTCCTACGTTATGGTCAGAAAAGGAGTAGCCACCCAAGAAAAGAGGGCCGGCCATGGAGTGTTTGATCGCAGTATAAGCGTCAATCTCCTGCTTCATGAATCGGGTTTGAGATGATATATCGGAAAATCGATCCCTTCCCGTTGATTTGAGTTCCCGAATAGATCCGGCTGCAGAAATAGAAATATCATTTTCCGGGTGATCCCAGTAAAATTGCTGCTCATACTCATTATTGATTTCCAGGGCAGCGAGAGGGTCAATGGCTGCAATAGGCAATGTAACAGAAAGTACAGGCTTATCGGACTTTTCTACTTCTTTTAAAAAACCTGTAAATGACGGAGAGTCAAGTGCTTCTATAAATTCTGTGGGCGTTATGTAGTCTGAATATGGTAGATTCATATAAATTCGATACTCCTAACTTTCAATACTTTCAATATAAATTGAAAGTTTATCATTCCAAAACAGAATATTTCAGGTATCCTATTGAAAGACAGTGCAGTTACAGAACTTGTAAAATCAATAATTTGACTAAAAAGAAGGCTTCAATTCAATTAATTCTATCCAGTTGAACCAAAGCACCTTGTTAATTACTCAGCGTCATCTGTCTGTCCGCTTTCAAACGGATTTTGGATCCCGTAGTCTTTGGGATTGTAGTCAGCAAGTTCAAAGTAGTAATCCCATGCCAGCCGGCTTTGGCCGTTTTTTTCGACCCAGTTTGGATGGCTCTGTTTAATCAGACCTACTACGCGTTTTGCATAACGAATTCGCTCTTGATGATCATCTATTCTGGGAATTGCTGCAATCATCAGATCCAGGTTATATCCGCAGTCGTAGTCTTTTGGTTTGTCTTGTTCGAGAAACATAGAGTTTAATTAGAGAGGGCTATTTTTTGTTCTTCAATGTTGTTCAAATCTACAATTTTTGTACCACTAAAGTAAAATGATAAAATATCTGAGTAGTTCCACCCTGCATTTGCAAATCCTTTGGCTCCCCATTGGCACATTCCAACGCCGTGACCCAGGCCTTTGCCCGAAAAGTGAATATCGTTGCCGGTTTTATTCATACTGAAGAGGGTACTTTTTAAAGTCATTTCTTCAAAGTTCCGGTTTATGATGAGCCTAAACTCATTTCCACCGAATATAAGTTCTTTGTTGAATCTGTCGTAAAAAGAGATGGTGCTAACGCGGCCTGATGGATGTATTTGAATCTCAAAATCTACCGGTGTGAATGCGTAACGGGTTTTGATAAAATCAAAAATATCTTTCTTCGAAAACACAGTTTCCCACTCATAATGTGGTGAGATTCGGCACATCTGCCTGTCATCAACCGGGTTTAAATAAGGTAAATTTGATCCATCCCAAATTTCAGTATTGTTTCCAGTAGTGCCTCCGCATGTGCTGGAGTAGGTGGTCAGAATCAATTTGTTGCTCCATGTCAGTATTTCGCCTGCCGTAGCTTTAGCCGCTTCAGCGTAATCGGGGCGGCTGATCAATTCACCTTTGTAAACCTGGTTCTGTTCGTGATCTTTCAGATGAAAACCGGGCCAAGCACTTTTGTGAATACTCCAAAGCGTGTAGGTTCGAGACACGACGGCCTGACTCTTAAGCGCATCCATCTCTCTGAAGTTCATTTCACTGCCAATCACAGATGTAACATAGTCTTCCAGACTGACAGCATTTATAATCTTTGAAACCGCTTGATTTCTGAACTCTACTTCTAAATTTCCCCGGTAGTGCCGGTTGGAAGTTTCTTGAGAGAAAAGCTGAATGAGTCCTTCCTCGTTTATTACACTAAGTTTTTCCGATTCTACTGAAAGACCTCTCATTTTTAATCTTACCTTGTCAGGACCGAAAAACAGAAATGCAAAGCCATCTCCGGGTTTGAGCGTAATTTCACGCTCATTCATTTGAAAGATTAGTGGAGCATCTTTTGCATTTATTCTGATCACATTCGGATTTTCCTTTTCTAAAATTAATACTCGAACAGTATCTGTTTCTGCGAGGTCGAGATAATTTTCTGAGTGATTTAGTTTGCTCTCACTAAATGTGTAAAAAAAGGGATGTCCAATCAGAAGCAGTAAAAACAGGGTAAAAAAGTGCTGAGTCATGAGTGTTAATGGCTTCGGTCAAGTAGATGATTGATTACAATTTCGGCTTCAAAAATTACTATATTTTGCGCAAAAGTTTATCCGTTCAAAGAGATTATAAAAAATGATTCACAATTCAATTATAGATGCTATTGGAAATACCCCGCTTGTTCGATTGAACAGCGTTACAGATGGGTTAAAATTAACTGTTGCTGCTAAAGTGGAGTATCTCAATCCGGGTCAGAGTGTAAAAGATCGTATTGCCCTTAAAATGATTAATGATGCCGAAGAGCAGGGATTGATCAAACCGGGAGGAACCATCATTGAAGGTACGTCCGGAAATACTGGAATGGGTTTGGCTCTGGTTGCAGCTGTTCGTGGCTATAAGTGCATTTTTACAACTACAGACAAGCAGAGTCAGGAAAAAGTTGACTTGCTTCGGGCATTGGGTGCGAGGGTTGAAGTGTGCCCGACCAATGTTGAACCGGATGATCCGAGAAGTTACTACTCCGTGGCGAAGCGATTTAGCGAAGAGATTCCCAATTCGTACTACCCGAATCAGTATGACAACTTGAGTAATACTCAGGCTCATTATGAAACAACCGGGCCGGAAGTCTGGGAACAGACAGAAGGAAAAGTGACGCACTATGTAGCGGGTATGGGAACCGGAGGAACGGTAACCGGAGCTTCGAAATACCTGAAAGAGCAGAATTCCGATGTAAAAGTTGTTGGAGTGGACAGTGTAGGATCGGTGTACAAAAAATACTTTGAAACCGGCGAGTTCGACAAGAATGAAGTTAAACCATATCTGACGGAAGGTATTGGAGAGGACATCATTCCCAAAAATGTGAATATAGACCTTCTGGATGCCGTAGTACAAGTGGGTGATAAAGATGCTTTTCAAATGACCCGGCGACTTGCTAAAGAGGAGGGTTTGTTTATTGGAGGTTCATGCGGTGCAGCTGTTTATGGGGCATTGCAGTATGCCCGGAAAAATAACCTGGGAGAAAATGATTTGATGGTGGTGATTCTGCCAGACAGCGGTACGCGATATACATCTAAAATCTATAATGACGAGTGGATGAAGGAGCACGGCTTTTTAGAGGATTAACGATTACGAACGGTGCACTCCACAATTCTGATTTGGAAAAAATGAAATCTGTATGGATCAGTATAATTATCGCAGCAGCATTTATTTATTCGGGGTGCACATTCGAAAATGAGTACAAATCAGATATTCCGATTATCTCCTTAGAGAGGTCTGATTCTGGAAGTAAAAACAGAGAAGTGGTCAGTATTGCACCTGCTGCTGAATTTCACGATAGCTTATTTATTGAGGCAATCCCTTCTATTGATGTTGACCGGCATGGAAACCTTTATCTGGCTGCTGAGAGACATCGAACCAGAACTGTTTATCAGTTCTCATCCAATGGAGTTCTACAAGATACAATTGGAGCTTTTGGAGATGAGCCAGGAGAATTTGAGAGTATCCGGGATATTCAAATCAGCGGTGACACCCTGTATGTATTTGATGCAACGCTAAATCGAGTTAATCAATTTGATATTTCGGAAAATCGACTGGTTGATGTTATAGAGTATGAAAGAATGACTGCTCGGATAGGTGGCGAAAACGTTGAGTTTAATCCGGTGCCTGTTTGGCGTTGGAGCAGTGGAGATTATCTCATTGAATTGCAGGATAGCAGAAACCCCGCGCTAAATACTGACAGGCTTCAAATCTACCGTTTGGGAAACAGTGAGGGAATTGTCCTAAAAGGTGAACTCTTTGAGTTGCAGACTGATAATTTTTTGATTGGTGATCATGCCGGTCGCCCATCTGCGTTTCAGCTACCTTATCCGGAGAGATCACTTAGAACAAAGTTGAAGAACGGTGTTTTTTATACAGCATGGACCGAAGAATTTAAGATAGAGGAGCGCGATTCCACAGGTTCAATTCAGAGAGTTTTCACATTCCCTTACAAGAGAGTTCCACTTGATGCTGATAAAATGGTTCGTGAGCGTTACAGCCATAATCGCCAGCTTCAGTTAACCCGCGAAAGTGCAGACTATCCTCAAGAGTGGCCGGCTATCTATTCAATGTTTGCAGACGACCAGGGTAAACTTTGGGTAGCACTGATTCCGGAGAATGAATCTATATTTGAATGGTGGATTATTGATCCGGCAAATGAACAGGAGGCGCTTCAGAAGACTTTTAACTGGTCACGATCCAGTCTTTTTCAACAGGCATCCAATGGGAAGGTATATGCAGTTGAGTCGGATGCCTCTGGTTTCAAAAAAGTTGTCAGCTACTCATATTAGTAATTCCGGGTTAACCAAACAGTTTTTCAAAGTTGGTTTTATAGTTCGGTTTGATCACACCTTTTTCTGTGATGATGGCAGTGATCAGATGATTTGGAGTCACATCAAATGCCGGATTGTAAACATCTACTTTATCAGGTGCTGTCTGTTTATTTCCAAAACCAGTCACCTCATCAGCGTCCCGCTGTTCGATTTCAATTTCGCTGCCTGTTTCTAAATCCATGTCGATGGTAGAGTAGGGAGCCGCTACATAGAATGGAATATTGTGGGCATCGGCCAGAACAGCCAGTGAGTAGGTTCCGATTTTATTGGCTGTATCTCCGTTTTTTGTGATTCGATCGGCTCCCAGAATTACCAGGTCTACTTTTCCCTGCTGCATTAGAAAAGCCGCTGCCGAATCAACATTCAATTTAAATGGAATCTCTGCTTTTTGGAGCTCCCACGCGGTTAAACGAGAGCCCTGAAGCAGAGGCCGGGTCTCATCAACCCAAACCTGATTTAGTTTTTCGGCGTGATGAGCGTGTAAAATCACTGAAAAGGCGGTTCCAAACTCACCCGTTGCCAAACCGCCGGTATTACAGTGGGTTAATATCTTTGCATCATCGGGAATCAGATCCAGGCCGTTCTCTCCAATCGATCTGCAAAGTCTTCGGTCCTCATTGTGAATAGTGATTGCAGTTTCTAAAATGATCTCTTTAATCTCATCAATCGGTTTCTCTTTTGCAGCATAAATGGTAGCCATCAGTCGTTTTAGAGCCCACGACAAATTTACCGCTGTTGGCCGTGCCGAATTCAGGTATTCAGCTATCCGATCGGCTTCGCTATAAAAAGAATCGAAGGTAGTCTCCTTCAAACCTTTTACGCCGAGGTAGAGACCATAAGCGCCCGTTATTCCGATTGCCGGCGCACCGCGTACTTTCATTTTTTTGATGGCATCCCAAACCTGTCCGGCTGAATTGAGATCGATGAAAACTTCCCGCTCAGGTAAATAAGTTTGATCGATGATGGTTACTCGATCATCATTCCAGGTAATCGATTGAAAAGGTGGTTTAAAATCCATAACACAGGACTAATTCATTTAATATTTTATATTAAATATAGTAAAAAGCTAATAGCATACCGGTACATCTTGTTGGGTTAATGTAACAATCAATTGGGTGTAGGGATTTCCCCGATATGTCGCTAATGGCAGGTATCATATAGCGATCAGGTTCGGCATGAAGTAAAGTCAACAGAAGGATTCTTATCATATATGCAGTGACAAGAAGAAATGAAGATGATGAAGCCAAAAATCGAAAGATTTGAAATTTCGTCAATCTGTTAATAATTAAATTTGAGAGGTTGACATGATGATTTTAAAGAAAAATGTAGGCAATACCGACTCGACTATTCGAGTTTTAGTAGGTGCCCTGATTGTAGTGCTTGGACTCTATTTTGGAAATTTTTGGGGGTTTTTGGGATTTATCCTTGTTTTCTCGGGTGCGGTATCATTTTGCCCGATCTATCGGTTTTTGAAGATGGAAACTACCAAGCCAAACATTGAGAGAGCAAATTGAGTTTTGTTTGATTGACAAATGCTTACACAGTGATGCAGGCGTATCGCGTCTGCTATCATATCTGTCGAGATAGGTTAGGAGCCGGCTTTTTGATAAAAAGCCGGCTCTTCTTTTTTTGTTGATTAAATACGTTTTTAAATTCATATTTCTATATGGCACTTCGACTCATACAAATTATTACCCCGGAAGATTGTGAACTCGACGAAGATATTATCGATGAAGATGATGTGATTGAGCAGTGGATTGACGATTCTTTGTCCGGCCGAACCACCATACATATTCTGGCCGATGTTGAACTTACAGAAAAAATCCTGGAAGACATTGATGATAAGCTAGGTCACAGAGATGATTATCGGGTGATTCTCTTACCTGTGTCGGCAACTATCCCGCGCCAGGAGCCAAAAGAAGAAGAGGATGAGGATGAGGACGAAAAACCTAACAGCAAGCAGGAAACAGAGGATAAACGAGTCAAACGAATTTCCAGAGATGAGCTTTACGAGGAGATTAAAGCCGTTGTGGACAGTTCATGGGTTTATTTAGTTTTGATTGCACTTTCATGCGTGGTAGCTGCGAATGGCCTGATTCGTGATAGCGGCGCGATGGTGATCGGGGCAATGGTTATTGCTCCGATTTTAGGTCCAAACGTGGGATTGTCGTTAGCCACAACTTTGGGCGATAAAGTGCTGATGGTTCAGTCATTAAAGTCTATAATTTATGGATTCTCACTTGGAATGATATTGTCCATTATGATGGGTTTCATGATTCAAGTAGATCCTGAGGTGTATGAAATTTCATCCCGAACGATCGTGAGTTTTGCTGATATCGCTTTGGGACTGGCTGCTGGCGTTGCAGGATGCCTCTCATTTACCCGGGGAATATCAGCAGCTGTAATTGGTGTGATGGTGGCCGTTGCACTTCTCCCCCCAATGGTTGCAACCGGTCTTCTGATTGGAAGCGGAATGTTTGACCTTGCATTTGGGGCAGGCATATTAACAATCACGTACATAATATGTGTGAACTTAGCCGGAGTGGTAACCTTTTTACTGCAAGGCATTCAGCCTAAAAGTTTCAGAGAGAGACGTGAAGGGGAGGAGCTCAGTCGCTATGCAATTATTATTTGGGCGTCACTACTTATAGGACTTGCAGTTATTATATATACACAGTTCATGTGATTTGAAAGGGGAAATCAACTTACGCTAAAGTAATGTGCCGTCGATAGATCAGTCTAAATACAGATTCACATCCAGATTTAGCTTCTCGGCATAATTTATCAATAAATTTCGCTTATAAATTTCCAAAGAGCCATTAGAACCGGTTACCAAACCTGCAATGATCCGGTTACTGAATAAAAAAGTACTCACTTCGTCACCGTAATCTTCGGTTATTTTATCTTTAATAGGCGAAAAGAATTCTGATTTAGCTTGCTGAATAAGCTGTTTTTTCTGATTAATCTCTTTCATCTCTTCAGCTGTTGGAGATTTTTTAGCAGATTTGGAACGTGAAAGCCCCATTGTTTCGGCTTCCTGAATTGACTTCTGAACGAGTTTCTCTAATTTTTTTTGAATGCCTCTGTTCTTCAGCCTGTTAAAAACACCTCTCTCTGAGGTCCAGGTTTTCAATCTTTCAGGGTTTTCGACAATTTGGTAAATGAGATCCTTGCTAAAAATTTGGTAAGACGGCCGATCCGATTGACTTGCGATTTTTTCCCGGAACTCCATCAGCCGTAAAAAAATATTCCATTCAACCTCATTCAAATCCCGCTTATCTTTTTCTTTAATGAAGTTATTAATGTCAGAGTCATCGTACTGAGCCTGATCCCAGCTTCGGTTCTCTTCATCAATCCATTGAAGAATCTCCTTCTTTTTGGCTTCGGATTTAAATTTCTCTTTCAGATCAAACAGATATAGAACATCTTTTGCCGCATATTTTATCTGATGTTCTTTTAAAGGCCTTTTGAACCAGTTACTGTTTTGAGACGATTTTCCCATATCCACATCAAGAGTATCCATGACTATGTTGGTGAGTGATGCAGGTGGATAATTAAGCAGCTGTGAGGCAATTCGAAGGTCGAAAATATTCTTAGGCCGGCAACCGATATGATGAAGCAAACGGTGATCTTCCTGAAATGCGAAAGCAACTTTTTCAATTTCCGGATTC
>NZ_JAWLDW010000065.1:0-1663 GCF_041686455.1 Rhodohalobacter sp. | reverse complement strand
ATTCGAAGGTCGAAAATATTCTTAGGCCGGCAACCGATATGATGAAGCAAACGGTGATCTTCCTGAAATGCGAAAGCAACTTTTTCAATTTCCGGATTCTCCATAACCGGGAAAAGCTTTTCAATTTGGATCTTTTCACTCAGAGGATCAATCAAAAGGCAGTCCTCGCCATCATAAATCTGTACCAGGCAAAGGTTAAAGCCGTAGCGATATCGGTTTCGATCAAACTCAAGGTCAACAGCGATCTGATCTGTAGAAAGGAGATGTTTAACGGCGGAATGGAAATCGTCTTTTTGCTGAATGTAGCGTATGCTCATGGGTTTGCTTGGATAAATGATAATAAAGCATAAGGTATTAAGAAGTTTAATGATTGAAAAACATTCGGTTAATCAATTCATGGATGTAAATCATGTTCGAAATGAATAGTTTTAGGCATGTCACAATTGGAAAAATTACTGATCATCGGGAAAGTCTGGCCGGAACCTGACTCATCTGCTGCAGGCGGTAGAATGATGGAATTGATCGATCTATTTCAGCAGGCCGGTTACGATGTTACATTTGCAACCTCAGCATCTGACAGCGATTATGCTGTTGATTTGGCTGATTACGGTGTTCATCGAGCGGATGTTGAAATGAACAACACAACATTTAACGAATTCATCAAAGAGATGGAGCCGAATGCCGTTATGTTCGATCGGTTTATGACCGAAGAACAGTTTGGCTGGCGGGTCGCGGAGGAGTGCCCAAGTGCAGTAAGAATTTTGGATACTGAAGATCTTCATTGTCTTCGGGCAGCGCGTCAATCTGCATGGAAACAAGGGAGTGCGTTTGAACCGGAGATTCTTTTTGAGCATGACATTGCCAAGCGAGAGATCGCTAGTATTTACCGGTGTGATCTTTCGCTGATTATTTCAGAATTTGAGTTTGAGTTACTTCAAAAACAGTTTGGAGTTTCGGAAAATCTGCTTTATTACCTTCCCTTTTTGATGGAAGATTTACCGAAAGGTTCACAGATCCCATTCGAAGATCGTAGTGATTTTGTATCCATTGGCAATTTTCTGCACGAGCCGAACTGGAATGCAGTGCTCTGGCTGAAGGAGGAGATTTGGCCGCTAATCCGCCAGCAACTGCCAAATGCAAAACTGAATATTTACGGAGCTTATCCATCTCAGAAAGTACATCAGCTGCATAATCCGGGTGAAGGTTTTCTGGTACATGGCAGGGCAGAGTCGGCAGAAAAGGTGATCAACAGAGCTAGAGTTTTATTGGCGCCTTTACGCTTCGGTGCAGGACTGAAAGGAAAGCATGTGGATGCCATGAAATTTGGAACACCAAGCGTAACCACAGCGATTGGAGCAGAGGGAATTACTGATGTGAGTGTTTGGCCCGGGGCAGTTTCAGAGGATCCGGTTGATTTTGCAAAACACGCGGTTGAGCTTCATCAAAACAAGGAGGAGTGGGAGAAAGCGCAGGAATCAGGATTCGATCTGTTGAAACAGAAGTTCGATAAAACAAAGTTTACAGATGATTTTCTTAATCGTGTAGCTTTTATAAGTGAAAATCTGGAGAGTCACAGAAAGAAGAACTTTATCGGCTCGATGTTAATGCATCACTACCAGCAGGGGACCAAGTATATGTCGAAGTGGATTGAGGAGAAGAATAA
>NZ_JAWLDW010000064.1:0-14755 GCF_041686455.1 Rhodohalobacter sp. | reverse complement strand
ATAACATGTATTTACCGGCACTATTTTCGATAGTGCCGCTGTCCGATAATACTCCAATCATATTATCAAAGCAAGTAAACACAAGCTTTTGCCTGAATAATATTTATCGACAAAATCAGAATGTCAGAATAAAACGCCGATAATTTCTGACCTTTGGAAAATGACGCGCTGTGAAACGATCAAATATATGGATATGCTCCTTATCTCAAGAAGGGAAAGCTGAAATATAAAAAGGTTCGAACCGGTGAGTTCGAACCTTATTATCAAATCTTAAATTTTTCTCTACTCATCAGACTGCTTAGGCCGGCCAGATGGGTAAAGTATTTGCAAAATTACTCGTACAACTTTATGCGGGCTGCAAATTCAAATCCTGGTTGGCCAATACTGGATTTACCACTTTTTCATCCGTCTCAATCACACCGTCGCGCAGGCGTACGATTCGCCGGGCGTGCTCCGCAATCTCATTCTCGTGAGTAACCACAATGATAGTGTTTCCGGCACGATAGAGCTCTTCAAACAGATTCATAATCTCCTCTCCTGTCTTGGTATCGAGGTTACCGGTCGGCTCATCTGCCAGCAGAATGGAAGGATTGTTCACTAGTGCCCGAGCAATGGCCACACGCTGTCGCTGACCGCCGGAGAGTTCGTTGGGCTTGTGATCTACACGATCACCCAACCCTACCCGACCCAATGTTTCTGTAGCTCGTTTCTTACGCTCCGAGCTTTTAATTCCGGAATAGATCAGCGGTAGTTCTACGTTGCTCAGGCAATCGGTTCTGGGCAGCAGATTAAATGTCTGAAATACAAAGCCAATCTCGCGATTTCTAACCTGCGCCAGCTCAGCATCGTCCAGCTCACTCACACGATTGCCGTTTAAGATATACTCACCGGAGGTTGGCGTATCGAGGCAGCCGATCATATTCATCAAAGTTGATTTGCCGGAGCCTGAAGGTCCCATAATGGCGATATACTCATTCTCTTCAACATTTAGCGTTACACCGTTCAGCGCCAGAACAATGGTTTCGCCCATCTTGTAGTGGCGGGCAAGGTCCGTAATTTCAATAATTTTTTTAGCCATTTTAATTTCCTCCGCTAGCTATAATCTCGTTTCTGTTCTGTACTATAATTGGATCTCCGTCTTCCAGCTCTCTGGAAAGTACCCGGTAGCTTCCGGTTATCACTTCATCACCGGCATCTACGCCACTCATAATCTGGATGTGAGTATTATCGCTGATTCCGGTCTGAACTTCTACCCGCTTGGCTTTGCCGTTATCATTCAAAAATACCACTCTGCGAAAATCCTCATCTTGATTACGGGGCTGCTGTTCGGAAGTTTCATCCTCTTCGGACTCTTCAGAACCTTCATCATCAGACTTGGAAGAATCCTTGGCAAAATCACGGACCGTTACTGATTGTATTGGGACTGATACGACATTGTAAACCGTATTGGTTTTGATATCAACCGTGCCCGACATTCCCGGTTTGAAACTTGGCACCGATTCAGGAACCTCCGATACCTCGTCAGATTGTGCCAATACACGATCTGCCGCCTGATCCAGGTTATGAGGTGTGATTATTCGAATCTTTACCTTGTAGTTCGTTACCTGATCAGCTGAACCTCCGCCGGTCACATCCGCTGAATTTGCAATTTCAGTGACCATCCCTTCAAAAATCCTGTTCGGATAGGCATCCACTTCAATCAGCGTGGTGTCGTTTGGAGAGACATTGACAATGTCGTTTTCGTTAACATCTACTTCTACCTCCATCTGTTCCATACGAGCAATGCGCATCATCTCCGTTCCGGCAGTTTGTGCCTGACCCAGAACACGTTCTCCGCTCTCTACCGACAATCGGCTGATAGTTCCGTCTCTTGGTGACCGGATCACTGTTTGTTGCAACTCTTCTTCTGCTCTTCTGAGTTGGGCGCGAGCACTTTCAATTTGATACTCGGCTGCCTTGAAATTCGCTTGCTGAGCCTCATAATTATTTTTTACCTGCATGTACTCCAATTCAGAAATCAAGTCACGCTCATAAAGCTGCTCATTCTTCCGAAATTCCGCCTCGGCCTGCAGCATGTTTGAACGCGCCTGTTCCATTCTGGATTGTTGAGTGAGAAGTGAAGCATTTAGCTCATCAATACGCGCCTCATAAATATCAGGCTTGATTCGAAGCAGTAGCTCTCCCTCTCTTACGAAATCTCCTTCTTTCACGTTGAGCTCGATTATTTCACCAGATACATCCGGACGTATAACAACCTCAATCTCGGGCTGAATTCTGCCAGATGCGGATACCAGCTGGGTGATGGTTCGTAGTTCAGCTTCCCGGGTTTCAACTTGTTTTTCATTTGATCCGCCGTCCAGCCAACCGGCAGTTTTTGCAACTACCGCCAGCGCAATAAATGCAAACAGGACGATACCCAGAATTTTAAGAAGCCCTTTTGTAGCTGATTTTTGTTTACCCATCACCTTACGTTTTTTTAAGTTAATTTAGAATTGAAAATTATTATCCAGCTGACCAATGTAGTAGTCGAGCAGTTTCTCCTGAAATACAAAGTTATATACAGCTTGAATTCGATTACTCTGAGCCTGCACGTAATTTGCATTCGCCTGATTCAGCTCAATTAAGGTCGAAGATCCCACTTCATATCGTTGTTGTTCGGTTTCGTAGGCGCGCTCTGCTGCAATCAATGCTTTTTCAGTGGACTCAAGCTCTTTCACGATTGATGTATAGTCGTTGTATGCCTGCCTCACTTCTTCCGTAACCTGGAATTGAACATTTTCCATCGCTAGCTCACTATTTCGTAATTGTACTCTGGCACTTTCAATATTGGTTCGTGTATTCCATCGGTTAAAAATTGGTATTTGAATGGAAAAGCCCAGATTCCGTCGAACATTTTGATCAAAAAACTGATCCTGAAAAGAGACAGTCTCTCTTGTTATCGGGTCTAATAACTGATCGCTATAGCTACCGTTAAATCCTGCACTCGCAGAAATCGTTGGCAGATGCTGGCCTCGCGCAATTCTGTAGTTTTGGAGGTTACTTTCTATGTCAAACTCCTGAGCCTGAATATCAGTTCTCTGCTCAAGAGCGGAAGAAATCATATCCTGTAAATTGAGATTCATAGGCATTAGAGCCATTTCGTCTACTGTTGGCATAACAGGGTCAACTTCATTGATCGCATCGTCCTGCATAATTCTGACCAGACGCCCCATACTCACTTCGAGTGCATTTTCGCGCTGAATAACCGCCAGTTCATCATTTGCTACTACCGACTCCTGATTATATTGATCAACGGTTGGCCGCGATCCCACCTCAACCTGTGCCGTAATTCGTTCAAGCTGACTTGTAGAAGCTTCAAGATTACTTTCAGCAATTTTTAACAGTTCCTGATTGAGTACCACTTCCAGAAAGCGACTTGCTGTATCGAACATGATACTCTCTTTAAGACGTTGAAAGCTCAGCTGCTCCGACTCTTGATCTGCCTGTGCAGCACGCAGATTTGAGATGTTAGTAAATCCGTCAAAAATGGTAATGTTGGCGTTCAATCCACCATTCAATCCATAAGTCGTTCTGTCTTCGAATGAGAGATCTTCCTGAACAAACTGCCGACCCACGTTTCTGGACCCGCTAAAGCTGGCATTCAGTGAAGGAAGAAAATCAGCCTGTGCACTCCGAACTCTTGTATCCGCCAGGTCGCGTGTATTCTCTGCCTGCTTTAATTGATAGTTGTTATCAAGAGAGGTTTGTATAGCTTCTTCAATCGTCATAGACTGCGATTGGGCTACACTCAAAATTGGAAATAAAAACAGTAATGTGGTTAGTAATAGTTTCTGCATCGTTCGGTAGTTGAAGTTATTTATTGATGTTACACGAGAAAGTTTAAACAGAGTTACAGTAAAATCGGTACGTATTAGTGAATTAATACGTTTTTTTACAAAACCCTGCTCAGTTTTCGAGAAATGATGTTATTTATCTGATGAAGCAGATTTATTTCGCTCCGCGATCTGTTGATCTACCAATTCAGAAATATAGTACATCGCCTTCTTTACAGCCATGTGCTTTAATTCGTTCATAAGAATAGACGAAATTCCGCTTCTCGGGTTTGATTTTTTTTCAGGAGAGTAATCACGCGACTTCTTCTTGCTTCTCTTTAAAATTCCCAAAGTAAAGCCGGCCACTGCGGCAATTGCAACAGACTTTAGCGGGTTTTTCTTTACATATTTTTTTGGACTGACGGCACTTTCCACCCCCTCTTTGACACCTGAAATGCGTTCTTCAAAGCCAGATTCAAGTAAACGGATCTCCTCTTCAAGCTTTCTCTTTCGCTCCTTCACTTCAGCCATTGTTATATTTTTATTCTTTTCCAGAACTGTCCTCTTCTTGATTTGATTTTTCTATCTTAAAAGATTCTTCGAAACCATCCATTAATCTGGAGATAAGTTGTGCCTGTATTCGATCAGTAATTTTTTTCGAGCTTGACCGCATAAAAACAAATCCAAATATAAATAACGGCACCGATGCGATCAGAAAACCAAGACTGGTATTATTCAAAAGGTCTCCTAAAAAAAATGAGAGTGCCAGCCACACAAATAGTACAGCAGAACTGAGCAGAAGCAAGCCGGCAAGTTTCTGAAATGATTGTGCAATCATCAATGATATCTGTTCAGAAATTGCAACACTTACTAACTGAATACGCTTTTCTACATATACTCGTAGCTCTCTTCTAAAGCTCTCCTTTTGTTCACTATCTTGTTGACTCTCATTCATGAAGTTTGAATTATTTTAGAAGCCTGGCTAACAGATATCCTGTTGCAGCACCAATTAAAACACTTTTAATCGGATGTTTTCTGATTAGAAGTTCTGATTCAGTTTTTAACTCCTGAATTTTCTCCTGAAGTTCTTCACTCTGCAAATAAGAATAGCCCTCTTCTATTACACCTTCCAACTCTTCATTCAAGTCGTTAATAATATCTGTATTCATGGCGTAAACCGTTTCTATTTATAATTTTAATATCCCGTTTTATTACTAGAATAAAGTTAAAATAACACGTTGACGTGTAATCATAAAACGGTTTTTACAGAAGTGAAGTTCGATTGGGGATATTCGCATTATTTTTAGTCGGATTTAATGGAAACACAACTTTCCCTTTTAAAACTTTTATGCTGATTACTGCTGACAATGAACATTGTGAACAACGCCTCGTTACTTTTATTTACTCCAATCCAATCTCTCTATTCGGCGGCTTATATTACAACTCATCAATTCCCAGGGTTTCGCTTCTCTTCACCCTGGGCTACCGATATATCACTAAGGGATTGGTTATTCGATTTCAAATGTAGTTTCAAGAATATATTCGCTGGTAAGCATTGCAAAATCCCGATTTAACCGGAAAGTAAGAATTCGATTGTATGTCAAAATTATCATGCTGTAAAAAAAAACTCCCGATTAAATCTGGTAACTGAATTCTGCTGAAGCTGAATACTTGTTACACTTTGGGATTGATTTTTGACATTCAAACTATGTTTTTAAATGCCTCTCCACTCTTCAAATTCCGAGCAGTCAAGATCTACTGAGAGAGAATAAAGGGGGCAATCCAAAACCCATATATGGGTATAACAAGCGAGCAGAGAATATATTCCCGGTTCAATCATAAGTTCAGCGGACCGATTCCACCATATACACTATTCGTAGCGAAGACTCTCTATCGGATCAAGCTGAGCAGCTTTAAATGCAGGGTATACCCCAAATACAACTCCGACGATCGTCATACCGATAACACCGCCTACTGCAGATTCCCATGGGACTACGATTGTGGAGTCTAGCCAGATTGCAGCAGCATTTCCCAGGGCCGCTCCGACAATAATTCCAATCACACCTCCTATCTGACAAATGGCGATGGACTCCATCAAAAATTGAGAAACGATCGCTTTACGCGTTGCCCCGACGGCTTTACGCACGCCAATTTCACGTGTGCGTTCGCTCACGGAAACCAGCATTATATTCATCACACCGATACCTGCTCCCAGCAGTACAATTCCACCAATAACAAATCCGATTATGTAGAGTATTCCGGTAAAACTTTCGAACGCATTTCCGAGTGTTTCGTTGGTACTGATTTCAAAATCATTGGGATTTGCCGGATCAACCTTTCGGATAGCGCGTAAAACACCGGTTATTTCATCAATTGCTGCTTCAATACGGTCCACAGAACCCGCACGTACCTGAACTCCAATATTCTGATTCTTACCGTAAATACCGGCCAGATTTGTATATGGAATCACCACAAAGCGATCCATTGTATTGCCAAACACATTTCCTTTAGCCTCGGTTACACCGATTATTGTGTATGGCCTGCCCTCTACCCGAATGGTCTTACCCAAGGCTTGTTCTCTTTCAAAAAGGGCATCTCTTACATCTGCACCAATGATAGCAACAGAACGGGCATAATCCATATCCTCGGTCATAAAATTCCTGCCGTTTTCAATGTCGTATGCATTGTTATTTAGATAATGTTCATTACCTCCGAGAATACCGATATTAGGTTCCGTTTCCTCATCATTGTAGGAGACGCGCGTTGTGCGGTAGGTTCTATTGGGTCCAACTCCTTCGGTTATGTACGTAAGGTCTTCCAGCCTCTCCATCTGGTCAATCGTAATATCCTCACGATTTCGAAACTCCTCCCAGCTCTCTCCCCCCATTCTAATAGTGGGATATTTACTAACGGTAATCACATCCCCGCCCATCAGGCTGAGTGTATCCTTAAAATAAGTATCGAGTACAAGCACGGCGGTGTTGGCGCTGATAATGGCAAAAACGCCTACGGCTATGGCCAGAAGTGTTAGTGAAGAACGAAGTTTGTTTGCCCTTATGGAGTCGAGTGCCTGTCTGAAAACTTCAATGATATTCATATTACTCGTATCTCAATGATTCAATTGGATCTGATTTTGCTGCTCGGCTGGATGGTAAATATCCAAAAAGTATTCCGATAAACGTACAGAGTAGGATGGCGTTCAGAACGGTAGTCCAGTCCAAATAGGCTACAAAAATTTGGTTGATTAATTCAGTTACCCCGATCGAAAGTAACACACCAATCACCCCGCCAAATAAACAGATGACAATCGATTCCATTAAAAACTGCAGCAGGATTTCCCACGATTGGGCTCCCACTGCCTTCCGTATTCCTATCTCTTTGGTTCGTTCTTTCACGGAAACAAACATGATATTCATCACCCCGATTCCTCCTACAAAGAGTGCAAGACCGGTGAGAAAAATCCCGATTCCGTAGATGGCTACTTTCATGCTCTGAAACTCCTGCTCAAAAAGTGCCGCTTTATTGATCGCAAAATCGTCATCTTCCAGGGGGTCGAGTCCACGAATTTGCCTCATAGCCCCAATCACTTCATATTCACCGTCAGCGAGCATGTCTTCATTGGGAAATTGCACAGACAATCTCAAGCCGTAGCGCAGGTCGTAAATAGTTGCCATGGCACCAACCGGAATAAGCATTTCATTATCCAGATCTTCCATTCCCAAAAAACTGCCCTGACTCTCCAGCGTACCGATCACCGTAAATCGCTGGCCCCTGATGCGCACCCGTTTACCAATCGGATCCATATCGGGAAAGAGTGCTTCGGCTACTCCGCTGCCAATCACTACTACCCTGGCTGATCTTTGTTCATCCGCTTCACTGAACACGCGTCCTTCTTCGATATTTAATCCTGCGGTCTGAAAATAAGTTGCTGTTGCACCGTTTAAACCGACTCCTTCAACGTCTCGATCTTCATAACGAACGTTTGTGGATCGATATACACGTCCTGAAACAGCAGACGCACTTGGGACAAGATCTTTCAGTTTTTCAACATACGCCAGCTCCAGTTCCTGACGGTTTCGGTATTCCCACCATTTATACTCACCTCCAAAACCCCAGGGCCATTTCTCTACGAATACTACATTTCTGCCCAGCATATCCATGCTTTCATCGAAAGAGCGGTCTACCCCATCCGTAATGGTATTCATGGCCGTCACAGACACAATCCCGATTACAATACAGGTTGTTGTTAAAATGGCACGCATTTTATTCGCCCACAGCGAAGAAATAGCTATTTTAAACCCTTCGGTAAAACTGGTAAGTATTCGATACATAATTTTTCATTTGTGAATGCATCCATCATTTGAAGACGTTCAGGATGTACACTTGCTTTGCAACAAAACGGAATCTTTTGACGGTACGGAAATTAACTGCTTTCGTTTCACTATATTTGAAAAAAATTATTCAGAAAAAATATTACAAAACATGATCGATATTTTAGCTTTTGGAGCTCACCCTGACGATACTGAACTCAGTTGTTCTGGAACTCTTGCTGCGCTGGTAAAGCAGGGAAAAAAAGTTGCAGTTGTAGATCTTACCCGTGGAGAGATGGGATCTCGAGGCACTCCAAAAATTAGAATGAAAGAAGCTGCAAAAGCCGCGGATATTCTCGGCCTTGCAGTCAGGGAAAATCTCGGTTTACCCGACACCCAGCTCGATAACACCCGGGAGTTACATCTGCCCATTATTCAAGCTATACGTAAATTCCGACCTCATGTTTGCCTGATAACGGCTCCTTCTGATCGTCACCCCGATCATGGGGATGCCTCCCGCCTATTGGTTGATGCCATCTTCTACAGTGGCCTCGTCAAAATTGAAACAAAGGATAAAAACGGAAATTTACAGGAACCACACCGGCCGGCTCATATCATACATTACATGCAGGATCGGCCGTTTGAACCCGATTTTGTATTTGATATTACAGACACGATTGAAACCAAGGAGAAGGCTATTAAAGCTTTTCAAACCCAATTTAACGTTGCTGATCCCGGAAATGAACCGGAGACCTATATCTCTGACCCAAAATTTTTTGAAGCTTTGAGGGCGCGGGCCAAATATTATGGACATCTTGGCGGATATAAGTACGCTGAAGGTTTTCTCTATCACGGAAAACCCATTCCAATGAGCGGCTTCGATTTGTTTATGAGTACAAAACCCAAGAGGTAAGATACCGGACTTACCCTGCATCAAACCATTGTTATGATGGAAAAGACATTCAAAAACAGGGAAATCGATGCAGAATTTAAAATCTCTCAGGGAATTTCATCATCCGATCGCGATGAGGGTAGTTTTCTCATGTTTATATGGAATGACGGTGCCGGCTCGGTCTGCTTTGGCGTGGACGAACGCACCGTTGTACTTGAGGCCGGACAGATTACCTGTACTACATATTTGCAGCAGGTAGATTTTACCGGTATCAATCAGGTTGATGATGTAAAATTTCTTCGATTCAACCGTGAATTTTACTGCGTTCACACAAACGATAGTGAGGTCTCCTGTAACGGTTTGCTCTTTTTCGGGTCCAACTTCTCCCCTATTCTGCAACTGAATGATGATGAGTCCGAACGTCTCCGTACACTCTTTGATGTACTCTCCGAAGAGTTTGATAT
This sequence comes from Rhodohalobacter sp., assembly GCF_041686455.1. Lineage (NCBI taxonomy): Bacteria > Pseudomonadati > Balneolota > Balneolia > Balneolales > Balneolaceae > Rhodohalobacter > Rhodohalobacter sp. The sequence goes on along the minus strand of NZ_JAWLDW010000064.1, from coordinate 5,277 downwards.
GAAGGAGACCAGTCAGGAAGAGATGCTTCGAATTCTGCTAAAGCGATTCATCATACGCTGCACACGATTGGCCAATAAACAGCTTTTAAAAGATGGGGATAATCAGACAGAAATTGACCTCATCCGCCATTATAATGTTTTGGTTGAGGAATATTTCAAAACCAAAAAAAGTGTTTCTGAGTATGCCGATCTGCTTTATAAATCACCAAAGACAATCGCCAATGTATTCAGCAAAAATTCAGACTTAACACCACTGGAAGTGATTCACAAAAGAGTGATTATGGAGGCAAAGCGAATGCTTCTCTACACAGACAAAACCGCAAAAGAGATCGGTTACGAGCTTGGATATAATGACCCGGCACAGTTTAGCAAACTATTCAAAAAACAGACCGGTATGACCACCACTCAGTTTTTGAAGAAAAATCAAAAGTAAAAAGACCTGTCAATACCCACCGGATTTGACAGCGTCTGTAATAAATTGAGATATGGTTTTCTCGCAGAGTTGCGTGGATTGATTCGCTGAGTCACGCTGAGAAGATGTCACAGCAGATCACACAATCCGTAGTTACAGATCCCAAGGAATGCATCCCAAAAATCTGACCATTGATGAACAAATTTGCATTATCGACGCTGCCAGGTCCTCGCGGACGCTTGCAGGTCAATTCCAAGACCTGTCAACACCTACCGGATTTGACAGCGTCGGTAAAAAATCAAGATATGGTTTTCTCGCTGAGTTGCGAAGATTGGTTCGCTGAGTGACGCTGATAATATCTCGCAGCAAATCACCCAATCTGTTGCAAGAGATCCCAATGAATGCATTCCCAAAATAATTTGCCCTCATTCTTTGGCCAAAACAACTCCGTTAGGAGTTGCCTGTTTATAGAAATTCACACCCGCACCATGAACAGGCTCCAGCGGAGCCTCCTGTTTAATACTATTGCCCATCCAAAATAAATTCAGATTGATTGTGGATGCTGCCAGGTCCTCGCGGACGCTTGCAGGTCAATTCCAAGACCTGTCAACACCCACCGGATTTGACAGCGTCTGGTAAAACAAACCAACCATTATGGGTCCCAGGCCTCATACGGGAAGAATTGACAACAAGAGAGGTATTTTGAGCATTTATAGGCGTGCGTAATTAAGCGATGTTGGCAGTGTAACAAACTCAAACCAACAAACAGAAACAGTTATGAGACCATTAAATGTACCTACGAAAAATGAAGTCACTGATCAAAACAAACAGATCTTTGATCAATTAGAATCCAATCTCGGATTTGTACCCAACATCTATGCCACCTATGCACATTCCAAAAACGGATTGGCCAGATACATGACTTTTGCCAACGGCAAGACATCTCTCAATAACAAAGAGAAGGAGGTCATCAATCTGGCTGTGAGTGAAATCAACGGATGCAACTACTGCCTGGCCGCTCACACTCAGCTGGGAAAAATGAATGGCTTTACAGAAGAACAAACCCTGGAATTGCGTCAAGGCAAGGCGCCGTTCGATGATAAATTTGACGCTCTTGCCAAGCTGGCCGGAGAAATCATAGAAAACCGTGGAAATATATCAGACGAGACACTTCAAACTTTCTTTGATGCGGGGTACAGTAAGGAAAGTCTGATCGACGTCATCATTAATGTGGGCGAAAAATCGATCACCAACTTTCTGCATAATATCACGGAAATACCTGTTGATTTTCCTGAAGCACCTGAACTTAAAACCGCAACTGTTTAAAAAATTATCATTATGCATAAAATTAACTGGACAAAAGCGATTTTAGCAGGTATCGCAGGAACCATTCTTTTCGATCTGTTCGGATTGGTGATGGGAATGGGCTGGTGGGATATTCCCGCTCTGCTCGGAGAAAAGACAGGACTGGGTTTAGCCTACGGAGTAGCCGGTCACTACGGAAATGGTATTCTGCTTGCCGTACTCTATGCAGGAATTGCCCCATCACTCTGGGGCCCCTCATGGATGAGACCTTTCATCTATACAACAGGTGAAACAATTGCACTGGTTTGGTTATTCATGTTTCCACTTGTTGGAGCCGGAGTTGCCGGACTCGACATGGGAGTAGATATGGCAGTTGGTTCAATGGTCCGCCACTGGATATACGCACTGCCTCTGGTATTTATCGTTAACCGGGATCTATTTCCTGCACAAAAAGATTAATTACTGATTTCCCATCAAACCGAGGTGCTCCGTGTGAAAACGGGGTACCTTTTTTATTTTCACACCTCCTATTTACATCTTTTTTCCTCACCCACCCTACTCTTTCGATATTTTATTTTGAATAGCAGCTTGGATTTATAAATTGTCTAAGATTGACAACTCTTGCCCGATGGCTTAAAAATTCTGCTCAATCATTTCTAGTACTCCGAATCAAATTTTTTTACCACGACTTACTTTAACTACAACCCGAACCATACTTAGATTCTATGAATCATATGTACCATCTCTTTGACAAAATTAATACAACACTTCTGAAGTGTCTGGCTGTTTTGATGATTACCGCTGCCCTTCCGGCATTATTGGTTGCCCAAACAGCTCCTACTGACGGCATGAAAGACAATACACCAAATGTTCATGCTTTCACTAATGCTACTATTGTAACTGCACCGGGTCAAACCATCAGCAACGCTACGCTGGTCATCCGAGACGGTGTGATTGAAGCCGTTGGAAGACGCGTTTCTCCTCCCTCCGATGCCCGTGTCTGGGATATGGAAGGGAAAACCCTCTACCCCGGATTTATCGACTCTTACAGTGATGTTGGGATGAATGAACCTCGTGTTGAACTCGATCGCGGGAACAACTCCTGGAACCCAAACTTGCGATCACATCTTAAAGCAGAACAAGAATTTGACACCGAAGAAGATGGAAGTTCTGCGTTGAGAAGCCAGGGTTTTACAGCGGCTCTATCAATGCCGCCACTCGGAATTTTTAAAGGCGAAGCAGCCGTTATCAGTCTCAAAGACGGAGAAGTTTCCGATCGTGTGGTTATGGATCGAATTGCACAGGGTGTATCTCTTTCCACAAACCGGGACTTCGGGTTTTCCTATCCCACTTCTCAAATTGGTATCATCGCCCTGATTCGTCAGACACTTTACGATGCAGATTGGTATGAAAGAGCTCATGAGGCGTACAGAAGTAATCCTTCACTGGAACGGCCGGAATCGAATGCACCGCTTGCCACCCTTCGAGATGCTGTTCATGGAAATCAGCCAATGATTTTTCACACATCCAATGATGAGGAAATTTTACGCGCACTGCGTTTCAAAGATGAATTCAGTTCTATCAGTCCCTGGATTTTGGGAAATGGACACGAATATAAAGTTCTGGATGTATTAAGTGAGAATAATGCTCCCCTTATTTTGCCTCTCGCCTATCCTGAAGCTCCGGATGTTGAAACACCGGAAGACGCACTCAGTGAAGATCTTGCTGAACTGCGCCACTGGTATCTCGCACCTGAAAATCCTGCAAGAGTTGCATCCGCGGGTCTTCAGTTTTCACTAACCACGGCAGGTCTTGAAAAGCCGGAGGATTTCCTGGGTAATTTAAGAAAGGCTGTGCAGCTGGGTTTAGATAAAGAGACCGCGCTGGCAGCTTTAACATCCAACCCGGCCAATCTTCTGGGAATCGATTCCACATACGGAACACTCGAAGCCGGCAAGGCAGCAAACATCATTGTAGCTGATGGCGACCTGTTTGAAAATGGTGCCAAAATCATCGATCTCTGGGTTGATGGTTCTCACTACCGAATAAACCACGAAAAGGAACTTGACCCTCGCGGTGAGTGGGAAATTGTATCAACCGATGGATCAATAGACGGTACACTGGTGGTTGAAGAGTCCCGACCCGGCCGATTGAACGGAACCGTAACAATAAACGGAAATGAAATTGATCTGATGTCTGCTTCCATGCAGGATCAGGCCAGACGATTCAGAACCGATTTTTCCGGTAATGATCTGGGGCTCGAAGGTCCGGTACGTTTAACCGGATCCGTAGATGGAGACAATCTTCGTGGCTGGGCAGAAGTAACCGGCAGAGACCGGGTTCAGTTTAGTGCTACGCGCACCGGTACTGCATCAGAAAGTGAGCCTGAGGAATCAACAGAAACCATGAATCGTGATCTTCAACTCTCCGAACTGCGTCCTGCAATGGAGTACGGCCGAAACGCGATTCCCGAGCAGCCAGGAAATGTGATCGTTCGGAATGCAACCATATGGACAATGGGTCCCGAGGGAATTCTGGAAAATGCAGATATGATTATCTCGGATGGCGAAGTGGAAGAAATTGGAAGGGACCTACGTGCTCCGCGAAATGCCGTCGAAATTGATGCAGAAGGCAAACACGTTACTCCGGGCCTGATCGACGCACACATCCACTCCGGTGTGAACGGTGTAAACGAAGTTGGAAATGTGATCACTGCGGAAGTTCGCATGGGTGATGTTCTAAACATCAATAACATCTGGATGTATCGCCAGATTGCCGGTGGTTTGACTACGGCTCATGTCATGCACGGATCGGCAAATCCCATTGGCGGGCAGAACGTACACATCAAAATGAGATGGGGTTCATTATCTGATGATCTTAAAATTGAGGATGCGCCCCGTACCGTGAAATTTGCACTGGGTGAAAATCCAAAACGGGTTGGTTCAGACCGCTACCCGGAAACCCGGATGGGTACCGAACAGATGATTGAAGATCGTTTCAGAATGGCCCGCGATTATGAAGCACGCTGGAACGAGTGGAATGAGACCGGAGAAGGAATACCTCCTCGTAAAGATCTCAGGCTCGATGCACTGCGAGACATTCTGAATGGAGATATACTGGTTCAATCACACAGTTACCGTCAGGATGAAATTCTGATGCTGATGCGCTTGGCTGAACGTTTTGATTTCACGATCAAAGCATTCCATCACGGTGTTGAAGCATACAAGGTAGCACCTGAACTTGCCGAACACGGGGCCGGTGCTGTAGTATGGTCCGATTGGTCATCTTTTAAAATGGAAGCCCAGGATGGAATACTCTACAATGCCAAACTGCTGACTGAAGCAGGTGTACTCACCTCCCTTCACTCAGACAATAGCCAGATTGCATCCCGTATGAACTGGGAAGCGGCTAAGATGGTGAGGGCAGGTATGGATCCTGAAGATGCGCTTTCATTGGTTACCATCAGTACAGCCAAGCTTCTTGGTGTAGACCATCGGGTCGGATCACTCGAAAATGGAAAGGACGCCGACTTTGTAATCTGGAACGGAGATCCGCTCTCC
>NZ_JAWLDW010000193.1:0-3375 GCF_041686455.1 Rhodohalobacter sp. | reverse complement strand
CGCCGTAATCTCCCAAAATCCAAGAAATCCTCGTGTATCTGTAGCTTGTTTAGTAACATTTGCAATGGCAACAGGTCCGCCAAGGTTTTGCCTGACGGAAATATCACCCGAGAACATCATTCCAATTCCCTGGATGATACCCATAAATGTATCACCGGATTTCTCAAAACCCTGTCCTACTGATTCTCCAATATTATAGTTTAGAGTCTCTACGTCAAAAACTTCACGAGGGTTAGGCGGTGCAATTCCGATTTGTTGTGTTTCGGGGTCTGGTGTAACCTGCAGGGTTAGTATCTCGCTATCTCGTTGTACGGTTAACTGCAGCTCACTTTCCGATTCGCGAATCTTTTCCACCAACTGGATCCAGAAATCAACCGGTTCATCATTGATTCGGACAATTTGATCTCCGGCCTTAAATCCCGCTTCATCTGCAGGACTTCCTTCCAACACATCAGAAATTTTACTTGGCAATGTGTTGCTTTGATTTAAAAAACCCTGTTCACCAATTTGATCCAAAAAGTCTGGAGGAGTTGGCAGGTTTCTAACTTCACCATCTCTAATGACCATAAAAGTAAGACCTCTGTCGGTAATCGAGGCTGGATTGAAAATGTCATTAAAGTACTCTACTTCTTCGCCATTGATCCCAACAATACGATCTCCGGTTCTGAAACCTACATCATGCGCAACTGATTCTTCCGGGATGTACAACCCCTCGACAGAATCGATAGGAATAACATCTTCACCATACGAAAAGGCAATCCCGGCATAAATAATTACGGCAAGAATTGCATTGAAAATGACCCCGGCCGTGATGACAATCATTCGCTGCCAAACAGGTTTACTCCTGAACTCATCATCTTTGGGCTCTTCATCGAGGAATTCATCGTCCATCGACTCATCTATCATGCCGGCAATGCTAACGTAGCCGCCGAGAGGTGTAGCACCGAGAACGTACTCGGTCTCTCCTTTTCTGAACCCGAATATTTTCGGAGGAAAGCCAATAGAAAATTTATCGACACGCATCTTAAAGTATTTTGCGGCAATAAAATGGCCTAATTCATGAATCGTAACAAGAATAAATATCGCTGCAATGAAAATTGCAATGGTTGTTGATATACTAAAAATCCAGTCCATATCTACTTAAATAAACCGTTCGCGAATTTTCGTGATTCCTCATCAGCCTCGATGAGCATTTGGGGAGATGCAATTTCTTTATGATGAAATGTATTGAGGGTTTCATCAATTATTTTTGGGATATCAATATAACGAATTTCTCTGTTTAAAAAGCGACCCACCGCAACTTCATTTGCTGCGTTCATAACTGCCGGCAGCAGGCCTCCCTGCTTAACGGCATCTACAGCAAACTGTAAACAGGGAAATTTAATCCTGTCAATAGGTTCAAACGACAAATTCATCTGTTTTCTATAATCGAGCCGGGGCACATCATAAGCTATACGTTCCGGGTAGGAAATTGCATATAGGATCGGAACTTTCATGTCCGGCGGGCCCATCTGTGCTTTCGAAGATCCATCATTAAATTCAATGATTGAGTGTATGATGCTTTGAGGATGGATGACCGGTTCAATTAAATCTATGTCAATTCCAAAAAGCCAATGCGCCTCAATAATTTCCAGTCCTTTATTCATCATTGTTGATGAATCTATAGTAATCTTTTTCCCCATCTCCCAGTTGGGATGGTTCAGGGCATCTTCAACCGTAATACTTTTCATCTGATCTCTGGAATATTCTCTGAAAGGACCGCCACTTGCTGTGATAATAATTTTCTCTACACTGGCCAAAGTTTCCCCTACCAGGCACTGCCACATCGCAGAATGTTCGGAATCAACCGGTATCAGGTTATCTTTAAAGTTTGGCAATTCAGTAAGTAATTCGCCGCCAACAACAAGCGACTCTTTATTGGCAAGCGCCACACGATTCCCGGATTTAAGAGCTTCATACGTAGAAGTGAACCCGGCAAAACCTACCAGTGCGTTCAGCACAAGATCTGTTTCCGGTGCCGATGCCAACAATTGCAGCGAATCAGCTCCAAAGTTCAGTCTTTCAGGTGTGTAAGACAGAGCATTTAAAAGTGAGCTTTTGTACTGTTCATCCGTTAAAATAACCCATTTCGGCCTAAAGTAGTTTGCCTGTTCAGCAAGTCGTTTCCAGTTAGAGTGAGCCGACAATCCGTACACGTTAAAGGTGCTGCCTAACTCCGAAATAATATCAAGTGCCTGGGTACCGATAGAACCGGTAGATCCGAGAATAGCAATAGATTTTAGAGAAGAATCTTCGTTGGGTTGCTTCATAAGTGAACGGCAAAATAGAAAAAATTTCAGTTAAATCGGGAGGAATAGATTTCCGCTGCTGTTTCGTATAATATGGCGTGATTTTCAGCAGTTTCCAGCTCCGATGGTGAATAACCGCCTGATAGTAACAAAGTTATAGGAATGTCCCGTTCAACAGCGGATGAAATCACTTCATAATCTCTGTCCCTGATTCCCCTTTTTGTGAGCGAAAGGCGTCCGAAATGATCGCTTTTCAGTGGGTCCACCCCCGCCAGGTAGAAAATAAGATCCGGCCGGAAACGGCTGTAAATAGTATCGAGTGCATCGGTCAATTTGTTGATATAATTCACATCTTTTGTTTGATCTGGCAGGCCCACATCAAGTGTTGACGGTGGTTTTTTAAAGGGGTAGTTCTTTTCACCATGCATGGAAAAGGTGAAGACGTCCGGATCGTTTTCAAAAATCACTGCTGTGCCATTCCCCTGATGAACATCACAATCTATAACAAGCACTTTTTTCACCCACATGGCCTGTTGTAAAACCCGAATGGCTACTGCCACATCATTATAGACACAGAAGCCTTCACCAAGATCTGGCATCGCATGATGTGTTCCCCCTGCCAGATTTCCGGATATACCGTCTCGCAGGGCCATCAGTCCTGCATTAATAGTACCCTGCACGGCCAGACGCGAACGGATTGCAAGACTTTTACTCCATGGAAGTCCCATTCGCCTCTCCTCTTTGCGGGAAAGCGAGCCGTTCCATACAGCCGTAGCGTACCGGGGCGTGTGAACACTGCATAGGTTTGGTATATCAACTAATGAAGGTTCAATAACCTGGCGGGGTGACAGAACTCCGCGGCCGAGAAGTATCTGATGAAGGTGAACAAATTTTTTCATCGGAAAAACATGGCCTGCTGGTAGCGTTGCATCATACCCTTTAGAGAAACTAACCCTCACGTAACCTCTAATCTTATGTTTTAGATTGTCTGATGAAAGCTAACATCCTGCCCGCTTGTTCGCGTTCTCTCCTGAATGAATAAAAAGATGTATTCTCAACAGTGCAGCGATCATCCACTTCAATTCGC
>NZ_JAWLDW010000192.1:0-3397 GCF_041686455.1 Rhodohalobacter sp. | reverse complement strand
AACTTAATTTCAAAACGAATCATTAGAACAAACGTTTGCATCAATTGACTAAATATGAAATTTTCTCCTGAAAAGACAATTTATTTTGCTTTATAAAAAGGTGCAAAAAATCTATTCTTCTCTTAATTTGTCAAATTACTATTCTATCGTTAGGTAATGGGGTTTGAACTTCTTTGATTTTTTCCCATTAAGATTTTTAGTGTCTCGTTCTTTCAAATAATATAGTTTTTGCAAGTTATGCTCTTTTAGCCGTTTATAGACATACCCCACTTATAAGTTGGTACTTACCTTGGTAATAATTTGCTGTTTTTTCGACTTGGTAATATTGCGTTAAATATTTCAGCAGATTTACGCCATTAGAAAGCGGCTTTTTACCTTCGTTTTGGACTGTGCCCATCCAAGACTGTAACGATCTTTGAACCATAAAAATGATGTGCCACTTTTGAGTGAACCTTCTAGTGAAACTTGTTTGGTTTTTTTGGATATAGCCCATTTGGGCATCACGTTTTCCTTTATTCAGGATAACACAGTATCAGCCTTTATCCCGAGTGAGCTGCCTGAGATTTTCGCGGTCGCAGTCTTTATTGCCAAACAGGACCTGTCCATCTTCACACTGGATTTTCTAGCAAGATGATGTCGTTAGGTGCGGCGGCCAACCTCGTAGAGTGGCATCGTATCAATACACTCTTTAATCTCTTGAAGGTGCATCTTAGAATGCGAGATTTGCTTGGAATTGCTGGGCCAAACGATTCAAAATGCTGAGTTATTTACGTATATCCATGGAAAATCTTTTATACATAGTATAACTACTGTAATAATTACCGATAACTATAAATCAACCATCAATACAAGAAACAATAGAGGTTCTGCAAAGTCCTCTTAAAAATTCAACTTTTTGGTGCTAATATAACATGAGTAAATTCAATCCAAAACGTTCTATATGAAAAAGAAAACAACGTTGGCAGATATTGCTAAAAAGTTGGGTGTAACGATCTCAACAGTTTCCAGAGCTCTTAATGATCATCCAAAAATCAGCACTGCTACAAAAAAAGCTGTAATAGATCTTGTAGATAAAATGAACTACCAACCCAATAATATTGCAACGGCTCTGCAAAGTGGAAAAAGTAATATCATTGGGGTAATAGTACCCACATCAGACCGTCAATTTTTTGCTTCAGTGATTCGGGGAATTGAAGAGGTTGTCAGAAAAGAAGGATACAATCTTATTATATGTCAATCTGATGAACAAACAGTTAAAGAACAAAAAATTATAGATGCCCTTTTACAAATTCAGGTAGACGGAATCATAGCTTCCGTTGCCAAAGAAACCACTTGTTACTCATACTTTGATAAAATCATTCACCAAAATGTTCCGCTTATACTCTTCGATAGAGTTGGACAAAATATTGACACCAGTACTGTGGTTAGCAATGATTACAAGGGAGCGTATGATGCTGTTTCCCATTTAATTGAACAAGGCTGTCAACACATTGCACATATAAAAGGACTAAAACATATTAAGATCTATCAAGATAGACTTAACGGATATTTAGATGCTTTAAAACATCATCAAATACCTGTGGATGAAGATCTTATCATTGAAAGTGACTTAATTGATGACCCTGATATTATTCTCGAAGCTGGAATCAAAATGACAAATCATCTCTTCATGACAAACCATCAACCGGATGGAATTTTTTCATCGAGCGATTTCGCAGCATTTGGATCAATTGAGGCACTCAAATCAAAATGTATTAACATACCGGAAGAAGTTTCCATCATTGGATACAGTAATGATTTCTCCTCTTCAATTATAGATCCCGGCCTTTCTTCAGTTGACCAACATACAAAGAAGATGGGAAACAGTGCAGGCACCTTATTTTTAGATCAGGTAAATAGTTCAATTGGCGAGTACCGGTACAAACAGGTTGTAATCGACCCAACTTTGATTATTCGCAAATCCTCTTCTCCAAATCTTATTGAAAATAGAAAAGCTATCTCCAGATAAGATCAAATAATGAAAGGAAGGATTACATATCAAATCATCCTCGCCATAATGCCTTTAAAATCTTTGCCTCTCTTTCTTGAGAAACAACATAGTTCACGAAATAGATACTCATCATATCCGCCAGCATGGCCAAGTTTTTGATTTCTCACTAATTTTTGTCCTGCATTACTTGTTATTCTTCAGCTTTAGGATGGTTAATTATATAATTCATTTGACCAGGATTGGCGTTTCTCCATATACGACCGTTACAAGCAAATCCAGGCACCCGTTTCCATTTACATCTGCAAATACAGCACCAGTTGAATAGTATTCTTCTTGGGCCATCCTGACCTGGTCGGTAATATCTTCAAATTTCATAACCCCCAAGATTTTTGCAGGGTTGGGTTCACTCCACCATGCAAAATGCAAAATGCAAAATAAAGGTCCACGAGCACGTTACCATTGACCTCCCCTGCAGCCACACCAGAACCGCTTAGATAATGTCGATTTTAATCGATTTCTTCTCTGGTTATCCGGTTATTAAATTCTATACCTGTTTTAGAAGAAGACAGTGTCTGAAATCCGGTACTGCCAAAGTATCCCGGGGATATTTCAGCCCATCGATACCCTTCTTCATTATTCCAATCGAGGTTTGATGAGCGTGAGCACCCCTGCATGAAAATCCCAAATGAAAGAAGTATGCATAAAATAAAACCCAGACGTGGAGAAGAAACTAAAGCATTCAATAGGGCAAAAATGTAACTCAAAATATACATGTACTGGTTCAGTTTAGTCTGCATTACTCTCAGATTTTCAATCTAAACCCAACTTTCACGGTTCAGAAACAGGAGGGGTGAAAAATCCGTATGTTGTTGTTATTTATGAAATTAAAGAAGAATAAGCCTGCTTAGTTGCGTAAGCTAAACAACGTATATATTATTAATAAACAATTAGTTAGGGCTTTTCTTACAAGTTCAAATATAGACAATTCCCCTTTTAAAAACATCATTTGGTTAAGTCTTCGGCGCTATCTCCACCCGCATAGAGCACGCCCGCCTGGTTGGATTTAATGTCGCTGCAGGATAGCTCTGCGGATTGGTCTTCAAATGAAGATTTGTGTTTTTAATGAGTACTTGTTGTATAGCATAACATAGTTGACACTTTTTTGACTGTTAAGAGCGGGGCGAAGCCCCGGCCCCCTGCAGGGGGCGCTTAAGGGTCAATTTCATAGCACAAGTTCTTTGACATAGTGATAACAAGCTACCAATCAACCGGCATTTGATATTCAAATGTTTGAACCACCTTGTTGTCTTGCTGGACAAACAAACAGTGGTTTTCCACGCTGATTTCAGCAACCACATAGGAATACTTCAGACTCTGATCCACTCGAAAGGACTCGGTGGGAAGATG
>NZ_JAWLDW010000191.1:0-3442 GCF_041686455.1 Rhodohalobacter sp. | reverse complement strand
GAAGGCGTGAAGACAATTGCTGACAGAGAACACTGGGCGGTATTTAATAGATTTTTTAACTTTCTGAACGATAGTCGACAGATTATTAATCATCCAAAGAGTGCAGGGCAGTGGTGTGACCTGTTGGTTCGCTGGGCTTCAGAAATCTTCTCTGATGGCGTTATCAATGATGGGGCGGGCTACGCGGTGAAATCAGGTATTGAGTCGCTTAGAAATCAATTTGAGGCTTCATCTGTAGAAGGTAAAATCTCGTTCAAACTCATTCGCTCAGAAATTGAAGCGGTCTTGGAAAACAGAACTGGCAGATCAGCCCGGTTCACCGATGGCGTTACATTCAGTAGTATGGTTCCTGTTCGGGGGTTGCCATTTAAACTGATTGCAATGATTGGCCTGAATGAGGAGAGTTTTCCGCGAAAGCAGAACGCTCCTGATTTTGACCTTATGAATCAAAATCCGAGAGTAACGGAAAGAGACCGCAAAAAAGAAGATAAAGCGTTGTTTTTGGAATCGGTTTTGGCTGCCGGTGAAATTCACTATTGCAGCTATATCGGTCAAAGTAGGGTAGATAATGAACATTTGCCCCCTTCCCCTATTGTGAGTGAGTGGATAGACTACTTGAGCCGAATTACAGGGAGAAAGCAGGAGAATTGGGTGCGGTATGAGGCCATTTCCGGATTTTCACCCAATGTTTTCACAAACGGTAAAATCTACTCTGAAAAGTATTTCAGTGCAATGGAGGCAACCATATCTGATACTTCAGACCGCAAAGGAGGTATTCAATTTCAGAAACCAAATGAGAGTAATGATGTTCAGACTGATGTTGAGTTAAACGACCTGATCCGGTTTTACACTAAACATCCCGATTGGTTTTTGCGAAACAGGTTTGATGCCAGACCGCGTGACCCGGAAGATGAGCGAGATGAGTTTTCATTGAGTACCCTGGAAAGGCACCAGCTATTCAGGCAGATCTTTTCATGGCGACTTTCAGGGATTGAGCCGGAGAGATTCGAATCCATAGTTCTCGAATCAGGAATAGTGCCGGCAGGATGGGGTGGAAGAAAAAATCTTAATGAATTGAGCGAGTCGGTTGATACAGCACTACAGGTTTTGGATGAACTGAATATCAAGCCTGAAATGAGTCATATAATTTTAAATATTAAATTGAAAGACAAAGGGTTAACCGGTTTAGTTGAGAACTATTCAAATAGAGAGTTGGTGCAGATCAATCCCTCTTCAAAGCGGGGCGGGAATATGTTTAAGGCGTGGCTGAATCATCTGGCGGTTCAGGCTTCCGGTTTGTTCGAAAACACGAAAAGCCGGTTCATTTGTGAGCTAAAAAAAGGTGAGCCGATTGTGATTACAATCAATCCGGTAAAAGACCCAAAAGAGCTGCTCGGGGAGCTGATGAAAGAATATAGCGATGATTCCGGTAAACCCTTGTTGTTTTTCCCTGACGTGATCCAGAAGTATCTTGATAAAGACCCCTTGAAAAAGCCGGATTACGCCCGTTCCGAAGCCAGGAAAAAGTTTGAGGGAGATCAACACACATTTGCTGAACGCGACAATCTTGCCGTAAAACTGCTCTATGGGCCTAGTGTGGAGTTTTCAGAAGAGATGCTGGATAAAACCTACCTGAAGTGGATGGAAAACATGAATGATCATATGACGGAGGGAATATAGTGTCAAGGAAACTCGAATCGATTTACGATCTGCAGTGGGACGCCCGGACCATAATTGAAGCAAACGCAGGAACCGGTAAGACATACACTATTGTCGGACTCTTTCTTCGTCTGTTGCTGGAAAAAGATCTTAAAGTGGATGAAATTCTGGTAGTCACCTTTACAAACAAAGCTGCATCAGAACTCAGGGAGCGTATTCTAGAATCGCTCAGAAAAACCAAACTCCTGCTTAATAATGAGATAGAAACCGATGACGCTTTTTTGAGTGAGCTGCTCGAAAAGACGGGTGACAGAGAGAAGGCTGTGAAGACCATAAGTCAGGCCATTTTAAACTTTGATGACAGTTTGATATCCACCATTCACGGATTTTGTCAGAAGGTGTTAAAAGAGGAAGCTTTGCTGGCGGGATCATCATTTGATGCAGAGATCTCAAGAGAAGATAATCAGCTTGAGGAGGCTACCGAGGACTTCTGGAGAGAGTTTGTTGCAGAAAATAGTGATTCAGAAATAGGGCAGTACAAACTGGAGACACTATACAGTTTCAAAAGGAAAGCAGGATATACTCCTGTTCATCCTGAATCGCTTAAAATCTTTCTCAATGATCTCTTTAAAAAGCCCTATGCTGAGATTGAGGGAGAGGTGATGGAAGATGTTGATGGATACCTTTCTGAAGTGATAAGCCTGAGGGAGAAAATGAAAGCGAGCTGGGAGGAGAACAGAGATTTCGTTAGAGAAGAGTTTTTGAATAACGACCTAAGCCGATTTAGCCAGTATGCTGAAGGCAGAATTCTGAAAATGGATAATTTCCTCGATTCACCACTTCACGGAAATGAGGTAATTGACCAACTCAAATACTTCAAGTGGAGTTATGTTGATGATGATAGTAATCTGACGAGTAAAGGTACGAAGAAGCCTGGGTTCTGTGAATTTTTTGGATTGATTGACAAATATTCAGAACTGATCTCAGATATCGATAAAGTAAAAACAACGATTCTTTTTGAGTCTTATCAACGAATTAATAAGCGTCGAATTCAACTTAAATTAGACACGGAGACATACAGTTATGATGATCTTTTGATAAAACTTCGAGATGCATTGACGGTACGTTCAAATGCAGATAGTCTGGCTCGGAAGTTGAGGAAACGATACTCGGTTGCGCTTGTTGATGAGTTTCAGGATACAGATCCGATTCAGTACGAAATCTTTGATAAAATCTACCCGGCCACTTCTGTCTGTACTTCCCTTTTAATGATCGGTGATCCCAAGCAGGCAATTTATACGTTTCGTGGCGCGGACGTCTATGCCTATCTGAAAGCGAAGGACGACCTGCAGGGAGAAGTCTACACGCTTCAGGATAACTATCGAAGTTCTGAAGGATTGATTGATGGAGTAAATGCTCTTTTTGGATTTAGTGATGATCCGTTCTTGGATGAGCAGATCGGTTACAATAGGTCTGGAGTGGGGCTGGATCACTTAAAGCAGCAGTATCTAATTAACGGAGAATCGGTTCCTGGTATCCATTTTACGGTTTACGAACCGTTTCAAACCAGTAAAGATGATCTTCGGAAATACTCTGTGAATCAGTCGGTACGAGAGATCTGTGAGATGCTGGAACATAAATCAATACAGATTTTTGACGAAGATTCTAAAGATATGAGGCGTGTCAAACCGGGGGATATCGCCATCCTGGTATCGAAGAACCGGGACGCGGAAATGATAAAGCGTGAGTTGAAAAAAGTAGGACTGAGTGCGGTGACCTATTC
>NZ_JAWLDW010000190.1:0-3454 GCF_041686455.1 Rhodohalobacter sp. | reverse complement strand
GCTCATGTCTCTCCCGAAGAGATTATGACCCGGAAACTGCGTCCATCCGAAGAGGATGAACTTGAAGAGCAGGTAGCGAAAAAAGTACATCAGAAGAAACATCCGGTAACGGAGACCGAAGGTGCAGCTAAGATAGAACTTGAAGACGAAGCAGAAAGCGACTACGATCGAGCTAAACAGCTTGGTTATACAGGCGACTCTTGCCCCGAGTGCGGGAGCATGACGATGATCCGTAATGGGACATGCCAGAAGTGCATAACGTGCGGATCTACGACTGGGTGCTCCTGATTTAGCAATCGATAGACTAGTCTTTTTCAGCCCGGTAGATCGAAAGTCTGCCGGGTTGTTTTTTCTGACTCAATTTAAACGTCACTGCGCTGTGCTCCGATTGTTTTCGGAGAGCGCAGCGTTAGCGGAGTTGAGAAGTTTTAGAAGCCTAAGACATGGTATTTCTATCAGGAGTAGTATTCTGGATAGGATTTCCATGGATGTTATTTTTGCAGCAATGGTATTGGAGAGGAACAGAAATACCATGTCTGATTTCTGCTCGAACAGATGTTTAAAATATTTACCAAGTACGATCATCCGATTGACAAAGAAGCAGACAAGAGATTTTCCCACCGGATGATAATAGCACACAGCGGTAACCGAGAGGAAAGAAGCAAGAGGTAAGGCCGCGGATTGGATGGGTATCGTCGTTTTATTCTGACATTATATTTGGTTGAATAAATGTACTTCGGATAAAGGATTAGCACTAAAACGTTTAATTATAACTCTTTATGATTATCGGAAAAAGTCGGTATTTAAAATAGTGCCGGTAAATATATGTTATGCTTCTTTATTCAAATTCATAAAATTGATAACAATGTTTAAATGGCAAAAACTATTCACTCTATACATCATTTTTTCGATCTCAGGTTTTAACGTTTCAAATAATCAACTTGCAGTAGCACAATCGGTACATGAGATTGAAGATCAAAATGGTTCAGTTCTTTTCAGAGTAGATGCCAATAGAACAGGGTATTTTAACGATTACGGTCCAGTTAACGATCAAGTCAAAAAACTATGGAGTTTTGAAACTGAAAAAAACAGAATTGAAGCTTCACCTATTGTATATGATTCCACGCTATATTTGGGTTCATCAGCTGATCATCTCTATGCAATAGATATTACAACAGGTACTGAAAAATGGCGATCAGACTCTACAGGTTTCTTTAGATCTTCAGCTGCCATTGCAAACAAACTCTTATTTGTAGGTAATGCAGACAAACACTTATATGCATTAAATCTTGACGGCTCCGAAAAATGGAAAATTAAAACAGAAGGTGTTGTTTTCGCTGCTCCATTAGTGGTTGAAAACCATATATATTTCGGAAGTATTGACACTTATGGTTATTCCAGACTTGCCTACAAAACAGATTCAATCAAAACCAAAAGTAAGTTCTATGCATTAGATACTCAAACTGGAGAGGAGGTATGGAATTTTTCACCTGAAGGCGGACTTCGTTCATCTCCTGCTTATCATAATGGAGTTCTATTTTTTGGCAGCTGGGATGGAACTTTATATGCATTGGATGCAACTAGCGGAGGTTTAAAATGGTCATTCGAAACAGGAAGAAAAATATACTCCACCCCGGCAGTTGAAAACAACTCTGTAATCTTTGCAAGCAACGACGATTACTTGTACTCATTGAATGTTGAGGATGGTTCTGAAAATTGGAGATTTGATTTAAAGTCTCAAAATATAAATGAATGGATCCCAAGAATCTCATCTCCTGCAGTGTCGAAGAATTCAGTATTTATTGGAAGCCTCAATGGTAATTTATATTCAGTTAACTTGGAAGATGGCTCTTTAAATTGGTTATTTGAAACGGATGATAAAATAGGCTCTTCCCCGGCTGTAACAGATAATGCAGTATATTTTGGTAGCGATGACAACTATGTATATGCGCTTAAAACATCGGACGGTAGTTTGATTTGGAAATACAAAAGCAATCATCCTATTGGAACATCATCACCATTTATTCAGGATGGTAAATTATATATTGGCACGATGGGAAATGAAATTATTGCATTAGAATGAATCTAAAGAATGAATCTTACATCATCTTAACTACATCGAAGCATAACCAGCAATTCCTGCTGACGGGTTCAAGTAAGCTCCTCGATTTTTAATTTGGTAGACCCGCAGCAGAATTGCCAAACCGTTATATGGCTTACCCTCTTGCAATATTTATCCTTATAGGTTAGTTTCATATTTACACCATAACGAAACTTAAAAGGTTATGCCAAGTATCACAGTCAAAAATATACCGGAGCCTATTTACAAAAAGTTAAAGCAGCAGGCAGAAGCCCAACATCGCAGTATGAACAGCGAAATTATCGCCTGTCTGGAGCGATCCGTTGAGCCGCAGCGTGTTTCTTCTGATGAAATTCTTCGTCAGGCACGGATGATGAGAAGAAAAGTGAAAGGAAGCCTCTCTTCTGAAGAGATCCAGGATGCCATTGATCAAGGCAGGCTATGATAGTAGTTGACACAAATATCCTGGCCCACTTTTGGTTACCATCAGACCATACTGAACTTTGTGAGCAACTGTTTCAATGGGATCCGGATTGGGTTGCTCCGGTTTTGTGGAAAAGTGAGTTCAGGAATGTTGTTATTCTTTATATGAGGAAAAAACTCATCGGTCTGTCGGAAGCACTACAAATCTCTGAAAAAGCAGAAAATCAAATGAAAGATCGGGAGTTTCATGTAAACTCCGTTCAGGTTTATAATTTTTCTGAAAAATCTGATTGTTCTTCCTATGACTGTGAATTCATCAGTCTAGCAGATGATCTGGATACCAAACTGATAACTATGGATAAGCAAATCCTTCGTTCGTTTCCTGAGCGATGTGCGAAACCATCGGATGTACTTAACACATAATATCACCACAGAACTAAATGTATCGCTTTGCGTGCAAAAGATGAGCCTGCTAGCATGTTCAGATTTTTTCTCAACTTTTGAGTTGGTCGCCCGGTAGCAGAAACACCATACCGTTATGGTCCTACATACAATCCAATAACTCATTGAGTACATCCTGGTTTACATACATGATCCGGTGCACGAACGGCAATCTCTATACCGGGAGTACAAATCATATGATCAGGCGCTGGCATCAGCACCGGCAGGGGACCGGGGCGAAATATTTACGGGCTCACGATCCCGAAGAAGTGGTATATATAGAACCGCATTTGAATCGTTCAGCCGCCTGTAAGAGGGAGTACGAGATTAAGCAGTTTTCTAAGCAGGAGAAGGAAGCGTTGATTGAGTGTTGAAGTCTGCGAAGCATGTTTTTGCAGCACCAATGTTCATATTTTGTTGACTCTTATTACCTAAGTTCGATTATTGAATATTGAATGTGAAAGTCCCCCTTATCAAAGGGGGATAGAGGGGGATGTTTATCAGAATGTG
>NZ_JAWLDW010000189.1:1938-3465 GCF_041686455.1 Rhodohalobacter sp. | reverse complement strand
CTTCTTCTTTGCTTCTTGTGTAATCGACTCTACATTTGCTTCATTTGAACTCAGAATGTGAAGCTCCAAAAACTGTCGGTTCTTCGGGTTGAGCTTACACAATTCTGCGATCACATTTTGAAGGTCATCCCGGTCAAGGTCTTTGAGAAGTGATTTTAGGGAGGGTGATTTTGGCATCTGTTAAAACGTGAATTTTCTTTATTTGAAGATTTAATTTGTTTCACAACCGGTAGTAATAATCATCAATCCCAAATAATGTTGATCTATTACTTTAGAATTCGGCCTTTTACATAAAGCTGAAACAAGCATAACGGTGAGATATATCCATAGCGCTCCTACAGGAGCCGGACGTGCGTTTCCACTTGCTCACGCTTTTTTTATTCGGTTAAATGCTTCGTTTGTTAGTTAACCTCAAATATGCAGTAGTCCAGCGTTGAGTTTGAGAAATTTTTGATTAGATTACAAGATGTATGAAGGTTTCGGGCTTACCTAACATTACAGGCGTCATCAAGACCAACCTATATCTAATCAAACCAATATATTTTTCCAGAAAATGGCCTGATATGTCAGATTTTTAATTCCGCTCCCAATCAATGAGCTCAAATCCGTTTGCACGCCACTGATTGTGCCGATTAGTAATTCCTAAAGGGTCCCAATTGCCATCATCATCTTTTTCACCACAATATCTGTAATTTCGATTCAGGCGTTCATCTGTATCTGAACTTTCCCAAATACCAGCCCACCTCACTCCACTGTTCGTGTTATAGCGCTCAATATCTATCAATTTATAACCGTCAGATCTTCGCTGGTTGCGCAAATCACCAAAATCACTCTGGGTATAATTTCGGTTCAGAAGTCCATCTTCACCTTCAATCCACACACCAGCCCAGCGCAAATTACCGTTATGTGTAAAGGCTTCAATATCGATAAGTTTTAATCCATCCTCTGCCATCTCTTCTCGTTTATCTGCAAAGTCTTCGGTATTGTAGTACCGAAAAAGTGCATACGGACCTGAACCAGGTCGAAAAAGGCCGGCCCATCGTCGTTCTCCATTTACCATATATGTCTCTACATCTACCAAGCGATAGCCCAAGTCACTTTGTTCTTGCCACTTTTCGTTGAATTCATCTCTGGTAAAATTTCGCCACATAGCATTTCCACCGGTTCCTTTTCTAAAAATCCCGTCCCATCTCAATTCACCGTCTTCAGTATAAGCCTCAAAGTCATCTGTGTAGTACTGATGTTCTCGCAAATATGACCATTCGGCACCAAAATCTTCGGTCGACAAACCCTTACGAATAAGTACATCATCTCCGGTTTTGCGCCATACAGCACTATACCTGTGGCTACCGGACGCATCCGTGCACTCTTCTACAATTGCATCTTCACTCGAACTCCTTGAGACGCCCATGGCCTTGGCCACACGCGCGGCAAGTCGGTTCCGATCGGCATGTCGGCCATTTACGTATAAAAACACACCCAGACTATCTGAACGACCTGGATATAACTCCATCTTCGTTCTCAAAT
>NZ_JAWLDW010000189.1:0-1838 GCF_041686455.1 Rhodohalobacter sp. | reverse complement strand
TCACTTCTATCTACAAGTCTTCCTCCCGATATGTTATACCCTTCTGATGTACCTGTTGCCTGCTGCAATGACATCATGAACGTTGGCTGTGCAATATTATCCATCACCCAGTCAGCATAACTTTCTCCGGATACTTCTTCAAAAACAGCGGCAGCGAGAGTATAACCATATGTAGAATATTTATAGGAGGAACCCGGCTCGAAACACAGATCCTCATCTTCAAATATTTCTACGGCATCTTCAACACTGAAAGGCCCTGCTCCATGAGCACCTGTATTGTGCGAAGGCGAATTATTGTCAGGGCAATTTCTTTTAGTGGTATAGTGAGTAATACCCGCCCGGTGCGAAAGCAATTGCTTGATCGTGATATCCCCCTTTTGCCCGGAATCTGGCCAATAACTCACATAATCACTTACTTTATCATCAATAGAGAAATCATCATACTGTTCGTCGAGCTGCAATAGTGCAACTGCAGTTAAAGGCTTGGATATTGATGCCCACCTGAACACGTGATCAATATCCACTTCTTCCGTACGATCTAACGATGTATGACCATACCCGTTGATGTGAACAATTCTCCCGTTTTGGACAACTGCAACCGCTGCTCCCGGTATATTTTGCTTAATAATCTCATCCTGCACAACAGCATCAACATCTGGTAATGTTGCATCAGTCTCTAAATTATGACTCAGTTGCTCCAGTCCGGCACAACTCTTGAGAATTAAAATTATCAGTCCAAATAGTATAAGTTTAAGTTTCATGACAATTCTCTTTTAATGATAATTTAATAATTTTGATTGTTCAATATAAGAGCCCAAATTTTTTTTAAATTTATGATGATAGCTCCAGTACATTATTAATGCGTAAACTTGATCCTTTTTATATCATTTTTTTTTATTACTTCAGATAGATTTAAAAAACATCCTCTTCAATGTTATAAATACCAGCATAAGCCCGCTTTTCCCTTTGCCTGTATATCCATACACCGAATGTCTAACAACTATTTCAGTTTTCCAGACAGTACCAGATTCGGAACTAAGCCGCGAGAAGAAACTCAATTCAGACTGTAGGCCGCTTTACCGCCGTCATCTACCGGCCAGAGCTGACCAGATTGTGTTTCCAGGCGCATTTTTGGGAGAGGAATTCACGGTATACTGCGTTCATCCTGGAGAAAAAACCTCTGGCCATAAAAGCAGCATCGAATGTCCGGTTTCTCTGATCGAAAGGCATCACCATTCGCAAAACCGGTTATATGCTTATCGGAACCTGGTGCATCGAACATGACGTGGAACTACTTCACAACGATAAAGACTTCGATCAAATCGCCACTCAGCTGCCTTTGCGGGTGTATGTTTAGCTGGTGTTGTTTTTCTGCCTTCTCTGTCCAGATGATTTTCATTCAGCCAGTTTGTATTTCTTCCTGATCTCCTCATGTGACACAGCTCGTCCGGATTCTGAATCTTTAAGACCCTGCTCAATTGATTTTCGAACATAAATTTTATGCATCAAATCGTCCCAATTTGCATCATCGGGAAGATCATTTAGCATATTTTCGACTTCTATTTTTTAAAACTGTTTTCTCCATAGCTCTGTGGAATTAGGTTAAACTCTGCAGATATCCAGGTTTTCAAACAACTCCTTAGTGGTATCAAATTCTTTGAGTTTTTGACCTGCTTTGGCCTCGACAATTGCTTGATGAGTCGTTTCGTTGGGTATCTTCATTTCAAACGGAAGGCCATGCTGAACTTTCACCCGGTATCTATCGATTCCACCAGTTCATAAATCATATCGCCAACGGCATCGCCATACCCCCACCCGATTCCACCACAGGCCGCCTC